>AWNV01000060.1 GCA_000493965.1 Candidatus Aminicenans sakinawicola JGI OTU-1 | reverse complement strand
ATAAAAGAAAACAAAGAACATGGTGTTATTTCGTGGGTATTAGGGAAGGATTCGTTTAAGCAAAATAAACTCAGCGAAGATTTAGAAAATTTAAGGAAGAAATATCAAGAGTTTGGATATATGGAGGCTGTGATTGGTGAGCCCAGGATAGAAAACCTTACAAAGAAATCTATTTTTTTCCGGAAGCAACAGATGAAAAGGATCGTAATACCAGTCAATGCTGGATATCGTTACTTTGTTGGGGATATTAATGTTGAGGGAAATAAAATCTTCAACTCGAAATACTTAATCTCGCTTGTTCACTACAATAAAGGTGATGTTTACAATACTAAAGTAAGAGAAAAAGCGGTTGAAGACATTTCAGAGCTATACAGGAATTTCGGCTATCTATATTCCCAGGTAATGCCAGTAGAAAATCTTGACCCTAAGAGAAAGCGTGTCAATGTAACATTTAATATTTATGAAGGCGAGATTGTATATCTTAATAGGCTTGAATTTGAGGGAAATATATATACAAAAGACAAGGTTATCAGACGCGAAATGCTTATAAGAGAAGGGGCCAGATTTAGTCTTGCCTTGTTTAAAGACAGCCTCTTGAGGATGAAGCAGCTTGGATTGGTTGAGATTGATAAAGAACCGGAGTGGAAACAGAATCCTGAGGACCCCACCCAGATGGATGTTAATATTAGAGTGAGTGAACTTCAAAGAAATAATATTCAGTTTACTGCAGGATATAGTGGTTATCAGGGAACTTTTGTAGCTTTAAGTTACGGTACTGTTAATTTTTTAGGAGCGGGAGAAAAATTAGACCTTACACTTCAGTATGGAAAAAGAATGAAGAACTATTCGTTTGGGTTTACTGAACCTTACTTTCTTGATCTGCCAATAAGTCTCGGTTTTACTATTTTTAACCGTTTTAATATTTATCCCGGCCTGTATGACCAGAAATCAAAGGGGGTTGACTTTCATGTCGGATCCAGAATTAAGGGATACTGGAGAGGAAGTCTTTCTTATAACTACCAATTAATGACCCTTACTGAACCTTCAGAAGAAGAATATCTTGGTTATTATGATTATTATGGAGGATCTGGGGGTTATGGTGGTAGCTATAATCCTTACTATTACGGTGGAATGTATGGCTTTGGAAAGTATAATGTAAGCAGCATTTCTCCGACTTTATATCGAAACACTGTAGACAGCCCTTTAACACCATCCAGAGGCTCTTTGTATTTGGTCTCATGCAAGTTTGCCGGAGGGATTCTTGGAGGGGATGTTGACTTGATTAAGCCCCGTTTTGAGTGGTCTTTATTCAAGCCAATTATTAAGAACCATTCACTCGGATTCCATATGGAGTATCAGTTCAATAAACATTTTGGCGATGCTGAAATTCCCTACTGGGAAAGGTTTTATCTTGGAGGAGAAAGGTCTATAAGAGGTTATAATATTTACTCCATAGGACCTCGCAATGAGAATGGGCAGAACCTGGGAGGCGAAAAGTCTTTCGTTTTTAATGCAGAATATATCATGCCTGTTGGAGGTCCTTTATATTTTATATTGTTTTACGATGCAGGCAATGCTTATGGGCCAGATCAGAAAGTTAGCATGAAGGATATGTATACTTCTGCAGGATTAGAAGTAAGAATTTTTATCCCTGCAGTAAGAGTTCCTTTCAGGCTTATTTTTTCTTATAACAATAAGAAAATATATGCTGACGATAACAACTTTGCTTTTCGTTTTGCAGTTGGAACTACATTTTAAATATAATAATGGTTTTCGAGTCATATTAAGGAGGCATAAGATGATTAAGAGGAGTACAAAGAAGAGCCTGTTTTTTGCTGTTCTAATTACAATTTTGTTCTCTTTAGGTTTTGCTCAACAAACTTCTAAGATTGGAATTGTGAATTCCAATGAGGTTTTAGAAAAATCTATTGAAGGAAAGAAAGTCATTGCGCAGGTAGAGGCAAAAAATAAGAAAAATCAGGAGGAATTAGCCAAGATAGACGATGATATACGCAAGTTGCAAACAAAGCTTAATACCCAAAGATTGACTTTGACAAATGAAGCAATGATGCAATTGAATTCAGATTTGCAGAGGAAACAGACAGAAAGAAAACGCTTCGCAGAAGATTCTTATAATGAAATGCAAGAATTTACAGGAAGACTTTTTCAAAGAGTTCAGGGTGAACTTCTTCCTATCATTGAGCAGGTTGGAAAGGAAAAAAACCTTGATTTAATCTTTGACCTATTGAAAAGCGGGACGATCTATTTCAACCCGGCCATAAATATTACCGAAGACGTTATTAAGAAATATGATGCTTCAAAAGCCTCACAAAAGTAAAGATTCACTAAATATTAAGGAAATATTAGGCATCCTTCCCCACCGCTATCCCTTTTTGCTTATAGATAAGGTTTTAGANTTAGATAAGGGGAAATCGATTGTTGCTGTAAAGAATGTTACTTATAATGAACCTTTCTTTCAGGGCCATTTTCCAGAATTTAAGGTCATGCCGGGTGTTTTGATTGTTGAAGCTCTGGCTCAAGCGGGAGGAATCCTTCTTTATAGCTCTATTCCTGACGCTGAGAAAAAACTTGTTTTTCTTAGCAAGATAGACAATGCAAAATTCAGGAAGCCTGTGGTTCCCGGTGACCAATTAAAGGTTAATGTGGAGCTTGTTAAACTCAAAAACAGATTTTGCCGTGTAAAGGGAAAGGCTTATGTTGATGGTGAAATTGTTCTCGAATGTGATATTATGGCATCTATAATGGATTTTGAGGAATTGAATGAGTAAGGATGAGATTTTTATCCATCCCACTTCAACAGTTCATCATAATGCCCGGTTAGATTCAGGAATCTATATCGGACCTTATTGTTTTATTGGAGAGAATGTTTCTATCGGCAAGAATACAAGGGTCGATGCAAATATTTTCATTAGTGGCCGGACTGAAATAGGAGAAAGCTGTCATTTTTCTTCTTTTTCCTCTATCGGAACCGAACCCCAAGATATAAATTATAAAGATGAAGAGACACTTGTAAAGATCGGGAACAGAAATATTTTTCGAGAGTTTATAACGGTCCATCGTGGTACGGTCAAAGGCGGAGGAAAAACTGTAATCGGCGATGGCAATTATTTCATGGCTTATTCACACATCGCTCATGACTGCAATGTGGGCAATGAAGTTATCTTTATCAATGCGGGAACCTTAGGAGGGCACGTAACAATAGAAGATTATGCAACAGTAGGGGCATTCAGCGCAGTCCATCAGTTCTGCCGAGTTGGGAAGCATGCCTTCATTGGTGGTTTCTCTGTCATTACACAGGATGTTTGCCCTTTCTGCAAGGTGGCAGGGGGCCGCCCGCCTCTCTTTATTGGACTGAATGCTATTGGTCTCCGGAGGAGAGGTTTTTCCAGGGAAAGGATCAAGAATATTAAACTCATATTCAAAATTATCTTTTACTCCCAACTGAATACAGAGGATGCTTTAACCAGGATTGATAAAGAGATTTTTCCAGGTGAGGATCGGGATGAGATTGTAAATTTTATTCGGTCTTCCAAGAGGGGAATTGTGAAAAAGACCGCGGAACAATGGAACGCAAACTTGGAATAATTGCGGGTTCAGGGGAAATCCCGTTTTTCCTTCTAAAGGAGGCAAAAAGACAGGGCTATGGTTGTGTTGTGGCTGCTGTGAAGGGGGAAGCAGACTCTTCCCTTCATAATAAGACGGATATCTTTGAATGGATTGATATGAGCGAGGTCATTAGAATAGTATCTTTTTTTAAGGAACATGGGATAAAGGAAGCAGTCTTTGCAGGAAAAATTGACAGCCGGATGATTTATGAAAAAGAGAAATTAGGTAAAGTTGCAGTGAAGTTATTGGCTGATGGGACAGACAAAACTCCCACTTCTATCATAAAAACCGCCATTGAATTTCTTGGTGATTGTGGAATCAAAATAATAGACCCTACTCATTTTATTTCTTCGGCTTTTTGTAAAGAAGGCGTCCTAACAGAGGTGAGACCTTCGCCAGATATGGAAGAAGATATTGCCTTTGGCTGGGAAATTGCAAAAAAGATTGCTGACATGGATATAGGTCAGACAGTCATTGTCAAAGATAAAGCTGTCGTAGCTGTCGAAGGTTTAGAAGGAACGAATGAATCAATAAAGAGAGGAGGGCTTCTTGCGGGAAAAGGAATAGTCGTTATCAAAGTTGGCCGTTCAAAGCAAGATGCAAGAATCGATTTGCCCGCGGTTGGACTGAATACTGTTGAAAGCCTTGTCGAATCAGGCGGAAAAGTTCTCTGCTTTGAAGCGAAGAATGTTCCGTTTTTTCAGAAAGAGCAGGGTATAGCACTGGCAAATACCAGTATGATTTCTATTGTTGCCAGGTAGACTATGGCACTGGAATAAGCAAAGTAATATCTGGAGTAAATACTATGGATAAAGTAAGAGTAGGAATAATTGGAGTTGGATATTTAGGAGTACAACATGCCAGAATACTTTCCTATCTTGAGGAGGCTGAGCTAATAGGAGTTGCAGATATTGATTTTAAAAAAGCCATGCAGATAGGCAACAGGCATGGTGTTCAATACTATGAGAACTACGAGAACATGCTGGATGAAATTGATGCTGGCATAGTGGCTGCTCCAACGACAGAGCATTTTTCTATAGCTATGAAGTTACTGGATGCAGGAAAATCGGTATTGGTTGAAAAGCCCATAACCGAAACAGTAAAGCAAGGTGACCAGTTAGTTGCAGCAGCCAAGAAAAGCAGATCTATTCTTCAGGTTGGGCATCTTGAAAGGTTTAATCCGGCTGTAGAAGCCATAGAGAATTTAATCTCTGATCCTAAGTTTATAGAAGTCCAAAGGTTGGGCTCTTTTTCATCTCGATCTCTGGACATTGATGTAGTCTTGGATCTTATGATTCATGACTTGGAAATCATACTATCTTTGATTAAAGATGAAGTGAAAGTTATTAGGTCTTCTGGTATCCATGTGCTCTCTGATAAGATTGATATCGCTAATGCTCGTCTGGAATTCAGATCAGGCTGTGTGGCAACACTCACAGCCAGCCGGGTTCATCAGGGGAAAGTAAGAAAGCTGCGAATTTTCGAGCCGACTGCCTATTATTCGATCGACTATATTGATCAGGAAGTAAAAATTTTTCCATTAAACGGGCGCCAGACTGACATAAAGACTTTGAGAATAAAAAAAGAAGAGCCGCTAAAAAAAGAGCTCAAGAATTTTTTCAGATGTATCCGGGATGGAAAAATAAGAAAAGTGAGCGGTACAGAAGGCCTGGAAGCTCTCAAACTTGCCTATAATATTCTCGAAGCAATTGAAACATAAGGCATATCGTCCGATTGATTCTACACAGGGAAATACACCTTACTCGGTCATTTTGAAAAGAGAGTCTTCTAAACCAGTATTGAATTTTACCTCAGTCACTGTCATGTTCATGAATTCTTCCCCATCTTGATATGTGATGAGTGAATGAGCTGTCATTATACCTTCGACTTTTCTGTAATCAGACATAATACTTTCCGCTTCTACTTCAACACCCATTTGATTCACAGTGGTTGTTTTGGACTTATGAGTAAGATATGTTTTAGAATCAATATAGATTGTTGCTGTATGGCCCTCAGAGTAGGTTTGTTCGAGAACTAGACAATCTTTTCCATCAATTTTTTCTGTCCCTTTATAAGAATAAGTGATTCCGTATTTTTCGGGATGGAGCAGGGAATCGTTGCCCAGAGCTTGCCTCGCCATGTCTTCTGCCGCTTGGTCTGGCATTTCTTCGGTGCTTCCAGTTTGCGGATTGACCATCCATGCTGTTGTACCGTCAAATGCTTGAGTGATTACCATCCCCATTATTTCTATATCCAAGCGCATCATGTTTGGTTCTTTCTGGTACATTGTTAGTGAGCCGCTCATGCCCATCTGGGTTAATTCCATGGAGCCGGAAACTCTACTATCTGTGATGTTCTCTAGGATTTTTCTCCCCCCTTGAGCCTTGATCATTTTATCCAGTATTTTAATGGCTTCAGGATCGGATTTTGCTTTTTGTCCCTTATTATTAAAACTAAAACCAGGAATAGTTACCAGACTAATTAAAAAAATCGCCAGAATATAAAAAGAAAATGTTCTTTTCATTTGTTCCTCCTCGTGAATAATCCACATTATCATAGATAATCAAGATTATATAGATTTTAAAGAGTTTATACTAACAATTAAAGAATAAAGTTGCATTAATTATAGGGAATGCTTTTTTTACATGAAAGAGGCTTTGTTATTTTATTTTATTATAAAGAGTTTGCCGGGATATATTCAGTATTGCCGCAGTCTGGCTTTTGTTGTTTCCTGTAATCTTGAGAAGATAGTTGATGTATTCTTTTTTAAAATTTTCAAGATTAGGAAGTTCGTTTTTAACAAAGTTCTTGTTGATAAGAGTTATATAGTAATAAAGATATCGTGGCATATTCATTTAAGTAATCATCGTTTAGAGAATATTTTTTGATAAATCATATTATTTTGATTGGGATTCATGAATCAGTCTGATGTTGTTGGCAACAATATAAGACATAGCAAAGTTGCTGATAAGACTGACAGCCCAGGCGAGTTTTCTATTTTGTTTATATAGTTTTTGCATCAGAAAATAGTTTCCTGCTGTCAGGCCGATCTTAACTGCTGCAAAAGCGAAATCGTTTTTTACAAAAGGTTTCATTATTGGGTTGGATTCTATTAAATTATTACATTTTAGGGCTTCTTTCGTAGAAAAATAATCTGCGACATTTAAGGCAGCTAATGTAACTAATGATGTTGTGAATAAGGAATTTTCTAATTTTTCTAATTTAATTTGTTTCTCAAAATATTTTGAAGCATCACTGTTGACTTCAATCTTTTTAGGATTAAAGGCTAATTTATTATTAAGATGATTGTTTTTGCTGTCTATATGCTGAAATAATAATTCTAGATTAAAGGATAGTTTGGATTCCAGAGGTGTGAAATAGGTAATATTATAAGAAGGATCATTGATGGCTTTTGTTGTTTTGTTTAAAACCTGTTCATTTTCTCTGTTATTTTCTGCCATTAAAGGGAGATAAAGAAATAATATAGTGGTTAGAGTAATCAATAAAAATGTTTTTAGTCGCCTGGAACCATTTCCTCGATGCATTCGTTCCTCCTGAGCCCTGTTTTCATAATGAATAATTAAGCAAGATAAGTGCCAGTCCATGAAAGTTTCTTATCTTGCTGATAATAAATAGGTTAGAAGGAATATCCTGGCGGTTTCAAAATATTGATATGTTCATAATTTGAACACTAAAATATTATATTGATGATAACATGTTGATAATAAATAGATTAAGTCTTTTTGATGAATGTGTTCAGAAAGTGAACAATTAGCTTTAGGTGCTATGGAAATAGCTCATGTAGAAATCAATGAGAGATATTGTATTTTTTCAGTTTACTATAAAGAGTGGTTCGCGATATGTTCAATATTTTTGCAGTTTTCCTCAAGTTATTGCGGCATATTTTTAAAAGGTAAATGATATATTCTTTTTCTAGTTCATCAAGCGTGGAAAGGTTTTCATTGATGATAAAGGGAATTTTAGAAGGTTGAGAGTCTTGAAGGTATTTTGGAAGGTCATTGATGTCGATAAATTCCTTTTTAGCTAACATAGAAGAGCTTTCCAATACGTTTTCTATCTCTCGGACATTTCCAGGCCAGTCATATTTCAGGAATAATTTTTGGACCTCCTGAGATATTCCATTTAGGTTTTTCGAAAATTTGTTATTGTAATGGTCAAGAAAATACCGGACTAATAATGCAATATCTTCTGGTCTTTCTCTCAGTGGTGGTATGTAAATCTCTACTTTGTTTAACCGGTGAAATAAATCCTCGCGAAAGACACCCCTTTTTATAGCGTCTCTCAAATTATGGCTGGTTGCAGCAATGACCTTTAAATTGACTTTTTTAATTATATTTGAACCTAAGGGTCTGAATTGATGATACTCCAAAACCCTCAGCAATTTTGCCTGGATGGATAAAGGAATATCTCCTATTTCGTCAAGGAAAATAATTCCATCAGCAGCCTCTTCAAAAAGCCCTTTTTTATCCTTGTCAGCTCCTGTAAATGCGCCTTTTTTGTAGCCAAAAAGCTCTGATTCAAACAGGTTTTCAGGTATTGAGACACAGTCACATATAACAAGATTCTTATTCTGTCTCTGGCTGAGGTTATGAATTGCCCTGGCAACCATTTCTTTGCCAGTGCCTGTCTCGCCAGTAATTAGAACACTCGTGAAATATTTGGATATTTTTTCTATTAGAGAAAAGACTTCGAGCATATAGGGATTTTTGCCTACAATTCCCTGAAAAAAGTATTTTTTTTCTAGCCGTTTCTCTAATAGAAAAGTTTCCCTTCTCAACTCCATTTTATCCAGAATAGCATTCAGAGTTTTTTGTATATTATTCAACTGCAGCGGTTTAGAAAGATATTCTGTCGCACCCAAATTGATTAAATCTATCAAGCTCTCAGGAGCTAAAGGTTTTCCAACCATTATTACATCTAAGAGGGAATCGAACTCTTTCAATTCTTCAAGGAGGATCATTCCATCTGCCCAGTTTTTATCGACATCGGTAATAACAACATTTATATCATTGTTTCTTATAAAAGAAAGGAGATCTTTCTGTTTCCCATAGGAATAGACTTCACAATTGTTCACAAGGGAAGATTGATTTACCAGATCGTAGAGGGACAAATCATCATCGATGATCAATAAATTAATGTTTGAACTCATTCCCTGCTCCTGAAGAAGCCCGCCTATTTAATATTTTTAGAATTTCCTTATTCCAGTCTCTTGGATTTTTGTTAATATTAGCAATTTATTTGAACTTTTACAAATTTGTCAATGATTTGGTTAGTCCTATTTATTTTTACTCTAAATTCTGGTAGACTGAGTCAGTTGTTATTTTTATTCATACCCATCGAACAGAGTTTTAGAAGGGAAAAATGGAAGAAGAGAAAAGAGATTTCTACAATAAAGAAAAACAAGGAGGCCAAAAATCTGAAATGAAAGAGGAAGAAGAAAAAAAGGAAAAAGAAGGGGAAAAAGAACAAGCCTTAAAGTCTCCAAAAAAGGAAAAAGATGAAAGTAAGAAAAAAGTAGAAACGCAAGAAGAGGGCTCAGAGGAAAAAAAAGAAAAAGACAGAAAAAAAACCGGATGATAAACAGGTTGTAAAAGAGGAAGAAAAAGAAATAGAGCAAAAGGATGAAAAGAAAGAAAAACCTGAAAAACCAAAAATTGAGAAGGAGGCTGAAAAACCTGAAGAAGCACGTCCTGGCTCTCCCCCCAAGAAAAAAAAGATAAACAAAATGACACTAGCTGAGATTGATATAAAATTGAAGGAAGTAGAGGAAAAAATGGGAGGATTAAATTCTAAATATGCTCAACAACTGATCAAAAGAAAAGAATATCTTAGCTCTTAGAATAGATTAAAGAAAGCTGTGTGTGTGCTTGCCATATAATTAAACTAAGAAGAAGATGACTTTGTATCTAAGCAGCAGTTTGTTGTGTTTTTTTTGAATAATTTAGATTAGGTAAGCTTAAGATAATTAGAGATTTACATTCCTTTATTTTTCTGATAGCATAATGAATCGATTTCAAAGGAGAAATTTGAGTGCTAACTAAAGGAGAAAAAACTAGTATTATCAATGATAATAGAATTAATCCAAAAGATACAGGTTCACCAGAAGTGCAGGTGGCTCTTATTACCAGCCGGATCAATTACTTAAGTGAACACTTTTCAATCCATAAAAAGGATTATCATTCCAGGACTGGTTTAATGAAAATGGTCGGACGTAGAAAAAGACTTTTGGAATACATCAAAAATCAGGATGTAAAACGTTATCAAAATCTGATAAAGAAACTGAAACTTAGAAAATAAACCGAGTTCTCGGAGATCTTAATGTCATATAATAAAATATCTTTAGAAATTAATAATCGGACCTTATCTGTTGAAATAAACAAAGTGGCAAAGCAGGCTGATGGATCAGCCCTTGTATGTTATGGAGATACCATAATGCTTGTTTCTGCCACCTCCAAAAAAGAAGTTAAAGGAAAGAAGCCTTTTCTTCCTTTGATAGTAGATTACAGGGAAAACACTTATGCCCAAGGGAAAATACCAGGAGGGTTTTTTAAAAGGGAAGGAAGGCCATCAGAAAGGGAAATTCTTAATTGTCGCTTGATCGACAGGCCAATAAGATCGCTTATGCCTGAAGGTTATTTTTATGATACCCAAATTGTTGCTCTTCTACTGTCTGCTGATGTTGAAAATGAACCCGAAACTCTAGGGCTTATTGGAGCTTCTGCTGCTCTCTACTTTTCGGATATTCCTTTTATTACCCCTATTGGTGCAGTAAAAGTTGGGTACATAAATAATAAATTTGTAATTAACCCAACGCACAGTCAGTTTGAAGAAAGTTCTCTTAATATGATTGTAGTCGGAACAGAAGATGGGATAGTTATGATAGAAGCGGAAGGTAAAGAAATGGAAGAGGAGAAAATTACAGAAGCAGCTTCTGTGGCTCAAGTAACAATAAATGAAATTATTAAAGTACAAAAAGAACTTTATAACCAATTAAAAATAAAAAAACGAGAATTTGTAGTTGAAGAAATAGACAAAGAAAAATATTCAAAAATTGAAAAGAATATTTCTTCTTCCCTATCCGAAGCTATCATGGTCAAGGACAAAAAAGCTCGAGAAGAAAAAACAAAGATGATCCAGGATTCCCTGCTTGAAGATATTCCTGAGGAAAATGAGGATGAAAGAATAGAGGTAAAAGAGATTTTCTATCAGATACAAAAAAAGGTAGTAAGGGATTTAATTTTAAGCGAAAAAAAGAGAGCGGATGGAAGAAGATTTGATGAGATAAGACCTATATCTATTGAAGTTGGAATGCTACCGCGAACACACGGCTCTGCACTTTTCACACGAGGAGAAACCCAGTGTCTGGCGACAGTCACTCTGGGTACATTTGAAGATGTCCAGAGAATTGACAGCTTGGGAGAAGCGGCTGAAAAAAAATTCATGCTTCACTACAATTTTCCTCCTTTCAGTGTAGGAGAGGTTTCTTTTCTTAGAGGCCCCGGCAGACGTGAAATAGGACACGGAGCTCTTGCAGAGAAAGCTATCCGTCCTGCAATTCCTAATAATGAGGAGGATTTCCCATATACTATTCGTATAGTCTCTGACATATTAGAGTCTAATGGTTCTTCTTCTATGGCCACTGTTTGTGGAGGTGTTCTTTCTTTAATGGATGCAGGAGTGCCCCTCTCCATGACAGTAGCTGGAATTGCTATGGGTTTAATAACAGATGGCGAACGCTATGTTGTACTTACTGATATCGCAGGTCTTGAAGACTATGTTGGAGACATGGACCTAAAGGTAGCTGGAACCGAAAAAGGGATCACAGCTATACAGATGGATTTAAAAGTTCCATCCATTCCGATTCACGTGCTAAAAGAAGGGTTAGAAAAAGCGCGCCAAGCACGCCTAATCGTGCTGTCCAAGATGAAAGAAGCTCTTGGAGGACCCCGGCCAGAGATATCTCCTTATGCCCCCCGCATAATAAATATATTTATAAATCCTTCAAAGGTAGGTGAAGTTATTGGGCCGGGTGGAAAGGTCATAAAGAAAATCATTGCAGATACTGGCGCTAAAATAGAGGTGCGGGAAGAGGGCAAGATCTCTATCGCTTCCTTGGATATGGAAGCAGTTAAAAAAGCAAAAAAAATAATCGAGGATATCACGGCTGAGGCTGAAATAGGAAAAACATACGATGGTAAAGTTGTTCGTATTGAAGACTATGGAGCTTTCATTCAGATCCTCCCAAATGTGGATGGGCTTTTGCATATTTCAGAAATTGCGTACCACCGGATTGGAAATGTCAGAGATGTCCTTAAAATTGGGCAGATAGTCCAGGTTAAGGTTATTTCTATAGATGAAAACAGTAAAGTTAGGTTGAGTAAGAAAGCATTAGAGCAAAATTCTCACCCTTCTTTCAACGATGACCGGAAGAGGCAAAAAAAAGTTTTTTTCAAAAAAAACCATTATAAAAAAGATAGATTTTAATTTATATTGACTAAAGTCAATAATGATGGCTGAATTGTTTGTAAAGGAAAGGGGATTTACTTTAGTAGAGATGTTGGTGACTCTCACTATTTTAGCTATCATGGCCGCAGTCACAATACCATTAGCCAAAACAGCAGTTAAAAGAGAAAAGGAAATATCGCTTAGAAGAAATTTACGAATGATGAGGGAAGCCATAGATTCTTACAAAAAGCTTGCTGATGAAAATAGAATTGTAGTAGGAAAGGAAACAGAGGGATACCCTCCTGATTTAGAGACTCTGGTAAAAGGAGCTGAAGTAAGAAGTAATAAAGAGGGAGAAGATACAACCAGGATCATTAAGTTCTTACGGCGAATTCCTAAAGATTGCATGACAAATTCCTATGACTGGGGGTTAAGGTCATTTCAGGATGATCTTGATTCTAATATTTGGGGCGGAGAGAACGTTTATGATGTATATACAAAAAGTCCGGGAATTGGACTTGATGGGAGTAAATACAGGGATTGGTAGTGAACAGGTTTTTTAAAAAATGAATTATTTACACAGAAAGAAAGGCTTTACGCTGATTGAACTCATTGTTGTTTTCACGTTAATTGGAATTTTAGTAGGGTTAGGCATTCCTCAATACAAGTATGCTACCAAAAGGGCCAGGGAGGCTGTATTAAAAGAAGACCTTTTTCAAATGAGAACATTGATAAATCAGTATTATACAGATAAATTAAAATATCCTTCATCTCTTCAGGCTTTGGTCGACGAAGATTATTTGAGGACTATTCCTATAGACCCCATGACAAAATCTTATGACACATGGACTGAGATCCAACAAACTCTTACTGAAGAAGATTTAATTTCAGGATTAATTCCTGGAGTAATTGATGTTTTTTCTGGTTCCCAGGAAATTGGATTAGATGGGACATCTTATAATACATGGTGACCTTTTTGTGCTCCCTTCAGAATTTGTTTAACCTGGATTATTTACGAGACTAGCTGCAATGACTAAACGAAGAAAGGGCTACACATTAATCATTCTTGTTTTCGCTGTTTTTGTGTTGAGTTTAGGGCTTTTAATAGCAGTTCCGGTATGGCAGACTCAAATCCAGCGTGAAAAAGAAAATGAACTGATATTTCGGGGAAACCAGTATGTTGAAGCAATCCGTATATACCAGATGAAACATCCAGGAGGTTTCCCTCACAACCTTGATGAAATGATAGATGAAAAGTGTCTACGAAAGTTGTACAAAGACCCGATGACAAGGTATGGAAGGTGGAATATTATTCTTCCTTATCAAGGGATGTCCACAAAGAAAGGAAATGCTTTAAGAAAAGTACTGGTTGTCCCACAGGATGTGTTGTCTTCAATAGAAAACTCCCAGATAATTGGAGTTGTTAGCCCATCTATACAGAAATCTAAAAAGATCTATCTCGGTCAGGAAACTTACAACAAATGGCTTTTCTTTTACGGGCAGAGCGGGGAGAATATTCCTGAGATCGTTTATTATGGACAAGAAGAAAAAGACTGATGGCTCTATTTTAATTATAGCCGGAGAGAATTCGGGGGAAAACTATGGTGCCGGCCTCGTACGTCAATTTAAGGGAAAAAATCCTTTTATCGAATTTTTTGGGATCGGCGGAAAACACATGGCGGATGAAGGAGTTGATCTTCTCTTTTCGATAAAAGAACTATCAGTAGTCGGAATAGTTGAAATTATTTCTCATCTTCCTCGTATTAAAAGAATTTTCGCCGGGCTAAGAAAAGAAATAAAACATAGAAAGCCTTTAGCTGCTGTTCTAATAGATTCTCCCGATTTTAACCTTCGCCTGGCAAAAATCCTGAGAAAACTTTCAATTCCTGTGCTTTATTATATAAGCCCAACAATATGGGCATGGAGAAAATCAAGGCTGAAAACAATAAAGAAAAGAGTTACAAAAATGATGCTGATATTTCCTTTTGAAGAGGAAATATATAATAAATACAATATCCCAGCGGTTTATGTTGGACATCCTCTAAAAGAAAGAATTAAAACTTCTCTTTCTAAAGAAGAATTCTTTCGGAAATATGAGATAGTAACAGACAGAAAACTCATTGCGCTTCTGCCTGGAAGCAGAAAAAGTGAAATAAAATATCACATGCCAGTTCTTTTCGAAGGTCTTTCAAGGATTAAAAGGGAATGTGATGTTCAATTTCTTCTACTACTTGCAGAAAATCTAGATAGAAGCTTTATATCAAATTTTATCCCATCAAACTTTAAAAAAGTAAAGATTATTTCAGAAGACAGGCATGAAGCTATTAAATTCAGTGATTTGATTCTTTCTTCATGTGGTACAGCTAATTTGGAATCGGCTCTTTTAGAAACTCCACTTATCTCTTTTTATCGTGTCTCTCCCATCACATTTTTCCTTGGAGTCCCGTTTGTCAAAATAAAGAATTACAGCATTGTTAATATTCTTGCAGGGAAAAAAATTATTCCTGAATTGATCCAAAAACATTTTACTCCTGACAACATTTTTAAGGAGACAAAAAGAATTCTTGATTCAGAGGAAATTAGGTCTGAAATGCTGAATCACTTCCAAAAAATAAAGGGTACTTTAGGCGAGAAAATAGCCTCTCAAAACGCAGCAGCACAACTTGAACAGCTTGTTTTTGAGATTAATCAACAATAATTTCTATTTTTCAGTTGGGTTTGTTTTTTATAAAAGAGTTACAGTTCTGTTTCAAGTATAAAATCGAGTTTGTCATACAATTCCAGCCCGTTTTCATTTACACTGCCAGCTTTTAGTTCCAGGACATACATTGCTGAGTATCTGGGTGTATAAGAAGGNCAAGGATCTCTTTTACAAGGAGGAACACATTCTTCGATATGAATGATTCTTTTATTCTTATCCAGCCAGAGAAGGTCAAGGGGAATTTTCATGTTTTTCATCCAGAATGAATGGATTCCTTCTTCTTCGAAAACAAAAAGCATTCCCTGGTCATAGTTGATTTTTTCCCGGAACATGAGTCCTAGCTGTCTTTCTTCATCAGTTATAGCAAGTTCGGCTGTAATAGAGGTTTCATTGGGTAAAAAAATCTGAACAAATTTTTTTAAAGGAAGATTTTGGGAAAAAAGTATCATGAATAATGTTATAAAAGTAATAAGAGTATTAATCATTTGTTTTGATTATACTCGATGCTTTGGAGAAATTCCAATTTTTCTATTGTGACTTGAGATAAATCTAAGTGCTCAATGAACACAAGATATTTTCATGCTCAGTGAGTTGATATCAAAGGAACAAAACGTACAGGAAGAAGCTTTTTCTGTTTATATTGTTCTTTTTCCCTGATAACAAGAATCAGTTCCTGAGAAATATTTCCAACAGGTATAATCATTTTGCCATTTATCTTCAATTGTTCCTGTAAGGCGTTCGGAATTCGGTTTGGTGCTGCTGTAACTATTATTGCATCATAAGGAGCATGTTCTTTCCATCCCAGGCTTCCGTCTCCAATCTTAAAATGAACATTTTTATACTCTAATTTTTTAAGGGTTTCCCTGGCCTTAAGAGAGAGCGAACTCTTTATTTCTACCGTATAGACTTCTTTGACAATTTCAGCCAGAATGGCTGCTTGGTAGCCAGAACCTGTCCCAATCTCTAAAACCTTCTCATTTCCCTCTAGATGGAGAATCTCGGTCATATAGGCAACGATATATGGTTGAGAGATAGTCTGTCCTTCACCTATAGGAAGGGGTTCATCATTATAGGCATAAGGTTTCATGTTTTCTGATACAAATTCGTGCCGTGGTTCTTTTTTCATTGTTTCTAGGACTTTTTTATCAGAAATCCCCCTCATCTTCAGTTGGGCATCGATCATTCTTTCTCTTTCTTTGTGAAAATTCTTGGCCATGGCATCGGTAGTTTTTATGAATAATCCACGTTAATAGGCTTTTGCGAAACACACTAAATTATCTGAATCTTTTCCGCAAATAACACACTTCCCTTTTGTTGCCTGCTTATCCTTTTTAATAGGCACACTCCGGATTGTAGACATAGTTTCTTGTTTAATCTTTTCTTCGCATGCAGAGCTGCCACACCAAAACGCGTTTATAAAACCTTTTTTTGACTCTGCAATTGCCTTAAATTCTGGATAGCTTTGGACTTCATGTGTGTTTTCGAGCTGAAACTTCAGAGCTCCTTCAAGCATGGATTTCTGAATATCTTTAAGGTTACTATCAACGACTTGTTTTAATGAATCAAAACAAACTTTTTCTTTTTTCATTGTGTCACGTCTGACTATTACAATCTGGTTTTCTTTTATATCTCTGGGGCCGATTTCGATTCTTAATGGGACTCCTCTCATCTCCCATTCAGAAAATTTCCATCCGGGAGTAAATTCTTCTCTTTCGTCCAGTTTTACTCTTATTCCAATCTTGTTTAACTCACCTTCGATTTTTCGAGCTGTTGGGAGGACCTCCTTTTTCCAGTTCCCAATTGAGATGGGAATAATGATTGCTTGGATAGGAGCTACTCGGGGAGGGAGTTTTAGTCCAGAGTCGTCCCCATGACACATGATCAAAGCACCAATAAGGCGGGTTGATACTCCCCATGATGTTTGCCATACATACTGCAGATTTTGGTTCCTGTCTTCAAACCGGATATTAAAAACTTTGGAGAAATGTTGACCCAGATTGTGAGAGGTTCCCATTTGGAGAGCTTTTCCGTCAGACATCAATGCTTCGATGCTGTATGTTGCTAAGGCTCCTGCAAACTTTTCTCTTTCTGTTTTCTCTCCTGATATCACCGGGATAGCTAGTTCTGATTCAATACACTCTTTATACAGGGAAAGAATAAGCATGGTTTCTTCTTGAGCCTCTTCGAATGTCTCATGGGCAGTATGTCCTTCCTGCCATAGAAATTCAGTGGTTCTTAGAAAAGGCCGGGTTACTTTTTCCCATCGGACGATGTTAGCCCACTGGTTTATCAATACAGGTAAATCTCTGTAAGATTTGATCCATTTGGAATACATATTGCCTATTATGGCCTCAGAAGTGGGTCGTACTGCAAGCCTTTCTTCCAGTTTGTCTTTACCTCCATGTGTTACCCATGCTACTTCAGGAGAAAACCCCGTTAAATGTTCTGTTTCTTTCTCAAGAAAGCTTTCAGGAATAAAAAGGGGAAAATAAGCATTCGAATGGCCGGATTCTTTTATCCTGTGGTCAAAGTGACTCTTTATATTTTCCCATATCGAATAGCCGTAAGGTCTTATGACCATCATCCCTTTTATTGGAGCATAGTCGGCTAGTTCAGCTTTTCGGATGACCTCGCTGTACCATTTTGAAAAATCAACACTTTTAGCGGTTAATTTTTTTACATGTCGTTCGTCTTTATTCATTTCTTTTTTCACCTGTCAAATCTTTGGTCATTCTATATTCAGTCTTTTTTTTTGTCAATGGGAGGATAAGGATGAAGTACACTTTGGGAGAGCAATAATAGCAGAAGATTAGAAAAATCACCCCTGAATTCATCCAAAAGGGTGATTGACCGAAGGAAATAAAAATGGCATCTTAACATCGACATCCAAAAGGAAAAGGAAGTGACCATGTCAAGCAAGGTTTTTAGCGAAAGGACAACTTTTAACTCCTTACATGAGAAGGGTTTTAATATTCCTCTCAAAACCTGTATCGAGGGACAGGACAAATCAGGAAAAGAATTTAAAGAGAAGACGGTCCTCTCATATATCAGTCACAATGGCTCCTCTTTTTGGATGAATACATCAATTTCTTCGGGGAGCGAGTTAAAACTTATTGTCGACCTGCCTCCAAAACTTGGAGATGATAAAAACCTTAAACTAGTTATAAAGGGGAAAGTTATATTTATCGAAGCTGTGAAAGGGAAGAATTCGAAAAAGCGTGTGTCTGTTAAGTTTGATAATAAGTACATTATTGAACAGAGCAAGTGAAGTAAATAATTTTAACTTAAAAACTTGTTCCTAGAATCCAATTTAAAAAGTCAGTTAGGATAGTTAGCCACAGATTAACCTTTTCAGATGAGAACAAATATTAAAAAATCACCCCATGATTCATCTTTAAGAGGGATTGATAAAGATTCTATCGTTTGTCACAATGCATAATGAAATGAGCTTTAGAAAAGTATTAGACAGACCTTCTATCTGGGATAAAACCGAAGCATTGAAGAAAGAACGAAGTTTTGAACTCTCTCTTCATGCTGTAGTGAAAGGAATCAATGCAGTCGGAAAGGAATTTAGTGAGGAGACCAGACTTACTTCTATAAGCTCCCAAATAGCTAAGTTTAAGCTTAAATCAAAATTGACAATAGGGTCTAGATTAAATGTGTCTCTTGATGTCCCTAAAACAATTATTTTGGAATATCCTTTTAATCTTTTTATTTCCGGGGAAGTAGTTTTTGTTAAGGCTGATTCAAATGGTCAAGGGAAGAAATTCGTTTCAGTAGAGTTAGATAAAAATTTTAAAATCCAAAAATATCAATCACTCTCATCCAGTAATTGCTTGACTTTTTTCTAGTTTTCCATTAATTTATCACGTTATTGTAAAAAGAAAAACGATACTATATATTGTATAAATAAATTTATGAGGTCGAATATATTGATTTTTTTCTTGACATAGAGAACAAAAGTATTTTATAATCTTCTCCAAGCAAGTCAGTAAATGCAAAAATCACATTCAAAAAATGCAAAATACTGTATAGCTGTATTTATCGCTGTGTTTTTTTTTGGAGGACAACCTGTTGAATTTGGAAAAGAGAAATCATTTTTTCAAGGATATTTAATACCGAAGCCAATAATAAGAATTGGTTTGGGTATTAATCTAACAGATGTAAAAATATCTTCTGCTTCAGGAATGAATATTTATGAAGTAAAGCCGAATTATAGACTTTTGGCAAATGATACTGATGAAATTTTCATAAAGAGGGATAGAGAAGAACTATCCAAGATTATTTATTTTATTCCGAACAGTCAACAATCCTATCTTTCTTATAAAGGAAGAAACTACAGGGGAATATTTGTTCTAAAGGCCAGCTCCAGAAGTGCTGTTCTTATCAATATCCTTAACCTGGAGGATTATTTAAAATCAGTTGTACCGAGTGAGCTTTGTCCATATACTTTC
>AWNV01000059.1 GCA_000493965.1 Candidatus Aminicenans sakinawicola JGI OTU-1 | reverse complement strand
ATGCCGACACCAATATTTATTTTCCATTATATCTGCCAGTTACGTTGATATTTTCTTCCGCATAACATTTAATTCTTTTTCCATGCACTTATTTTCCTCTATATCATCGGCATTCTTTACCTTACAGGCGAGCCGATCTTACTGCATCTGATTCGTTACAGCGCATTCGTGGTGAAGGACCACAACTTCATGTGCTGTGCCTTGTATCTGCAGCAAGCTTGACTCGTGAATAACCCATGTACACTGAATTATTCATAAAAATTGCTTCATAAGATTGGAGATTCATCAGGTTCGAAAGGATTATAACATATCAATTTTGGGATTCAAAGAAGTGAAGAAAAAATGATGAAAGGAGTAGTTGTCAGATAAATAAAGACATGAACCATCCGAAAATAAGTGATCCAAAAACCATAATGAGAAATAGAGAAACACCATATTTTATCTGGCTTTTTATTTCATCCCTTCGGATTAATGCCAGGACAACACATGCTAAAGTTGCGTATAAGGCCATGGAAATCAAGTGGTTTTTAAATATCATTTCTTTTTTCCTGAAGATATGTCAAAGGCATCTAATGCACATATATAATTCAGGAGGCCTGCTCCTGCTATAAAAGTTGTACCGAATTCAAATGTAGTATTTTTTAGATTCCCGAATCCAAAAGAGAATATTTTGGAAAGCAAATATAAAAATCCGTTGCCTAGATCGGAAAAGAAGGCAAGGATTGTCAGGGGATTTTCAGTTTGGAAAGAATAAATCTCGCCGCCTATGGAGAGCCCGATGGCTGCCATGGATGAAATGCAGACAAAAAAGATCAGACCTCTCCAATATTTTTTTATGATGACATGGCCTAGTCCTGGAATGAACCATCCTGCAATTAAACTGATAATAGCTTTGGCCTTCATTTTGAAGAGAAATCATAAAAGAAAAAGTCGAGTAAATCAAGAGAAAAAAAGGAAAAGATCTTTGTTTTTTTGGGCAAAGCCAGTTTCTACGTTTTTCTTTATTTGCTGACTGAGTGTGGTTTAAGATTATTAATTGAAAGCCTGCAATTATTTCATTATAATGAAAGTCCTTCTTGTGAATAGGAAGGAAAGCAATATCAGGGAAGAAGAAAACATGAAAATTAGAAAAATATTTTTTACCATTACGCTTTCGTTATTTGTTATAAATTCTGTTAATGCTAAAACAAATGGCTATCTTTCTTTTAAGTTTTTAAAGGGCCAGTCGCAGAGTAATGTTTTTGATGGAACTTTCCAAGAAGCTCAATTAGGCCTCATATTTTCGGGAGAGATAACTCCGAAAATTGCCTATATTGCTGAGGTAAAACTTCAGGATAGAACAAGGATTGAAATGAATCAAGCCCTTGTTGAAGTAAGTCCTTCATATGCTTTCAATCTTAAGATGGGGCTTTATCTTGTTCCTTTTGGAAAATACAATCAATTCAACAGGCCCCACCAGACAGTGTTGATAATTCCTCCTATGAATGTTGAAGAGTTTTTCCCTCCATGCTGGAGAGACATAGGGATTTTATTGGAAGGAAAGGTCAGCAGTTTTTTTTATTCGCTATATTTAGGTAATGGGCTTGCAGAAAGTCAGTGCTTGGATGGAGGGCAGCAGTTTAAGGACAATAATGCGAATAAGGGGAGAGGGGCAAGAATTGCTTGGATTGTTGACCAGGGATTTGAGGTGGCTTATTCCTATTATCGTGGGAAATTTGATAGTGATAATAGCAGAAACTTGTTTTTACAGGGCTTGGATTTAACATGGGGGACAGAAGATTTTCAAATATTGTCCGAATATACAAAAGTTAACATTGAGAATCCGGCTGAGTTTTCAAGGGGAACTGCAGAAGGTTATTTTATTCAGTTGTCCGTCAATATGGGAAGTCTTCAGCCTGTAGTTAGTTACCAGCGATTGGAATATAATGACGAGTTTCACGGAACAGGATTTTTCGGAGCAGATAATCCTGGAATAGGAATATCAGAAAATAAAAGCCGCTGGGCAGTCGGGATGGCTTATTTAATGCTTGATAATTTACGTTTGAAACTTGAATATGACTTTAACCGTGAGAAAGAATTCGAGAAGAATGATAATATTTTCTTATGCCAAGTTGCCTTAAGCTTTTGACGTGGGATATTCATAAAAATTGCTGATAGATTATAATAATTAAAGCTAGCTATAACCGCTCTCTATGGAAATCTCAGGAGGACTTTATTCTATACTATCACCATGATAGAAAATGAATTCTCTCGTAATTTCCTTCGTAATTCTACAGATTGAAGAACCGACATTTTTACAAAATCCAAAAGATAAAAAGAGTCGTATTTTTTAAAGATATCTTTTATCTCTCCTATCTGTTTTTCTTTTTTCAGTCTGTTAACATTCACTTTCCCATCTCCTAATTCTCTATTACGCTTTCAGACATTTTGAGGGAAGGTCCCATCGTCGAAGAAAGATGGATATTTTTGATATACTTGCCTTTCGCTGCAGGGGGTTTTGCTTGAATAATCGCCTTAATAAAAGCTTTTATGTTTTCTTTTAGTTTATCTTCAGTAAAAGAAACTTTTCCAACCGAAGAATGAATAATAGCTGTTTTATCCACTCTAAATTCCACCCTACCTCCTTTGATTTCCTTTATAGCTTTTTTAATATCAAATGTCACTGTTCCGGATTTTGGATTAGGCATCAGACCTTTCGGGCCAAGGATGCGTCCAAGCTTACCAACCCCTCTCATCATATCCGGAGTGGCAACGACAGCATCAAAATCAGACCAACCTTTAGATATCTTCTCTATCAACTCCTCTCCTCCAACATAATCAGCACCTGCCTCTTCAGCCTCACCGATTTTCTCGCCAGAAGCAATAACACACACCTTTTTTGTCTTTCCTGTGCCATGGGGAAGAACAATTGTGCCTCTGACTATCTGGTCAGAATGTTTCGGGTCAATGCCTAAACGAATAGAAATATCAACAGATTCATCAAACTTTGCATAGCTGAGTTTCTTTACGAGATTTACACATTCTTCTAAAGAGAACTCTTTTTTTTCTATCGACTCCACAGCCTTAACATATTTTTTTCCTCTTTTAAGCACTTAAAACTCCAGTCCCATATTTTTTGCTGTACCTTCTATTATTTTTTTGGCAGCATCCAAATCATTAGCATTTAAATCCTGCATTTTTATCTTAGCAATCTCCTCGATTTGTTTCTGTGTAACCTTTCCTACCTTTTCTTGATTAGGGGTCCCAGAACCTTTTGCAATACCAGCAGCCTTTTTTAAAAGATAGGAAGCTGGAGGAGATTTAATTATAAAATTGAAACTCCTGTCTTTAAATACAGTAATAACAACAGGAACAATAGTCCCAGATTCCATCTTACTTGTTTTATTATTAAACTGGCGTACAAAATCCATAATAGGGACATTATTCTGGCCAAGCGCGGGTCCTACTGGAGGTGCAGGGCTGGCCTGGCCGGCTTCAATCTGAAGCTTGATTTTTGCGACAACTTCTTTGGCCATTTTTCCTCCTAAATCTTCTCCACTTGTAAGAATTCTAACTCTACAGGAGTTGAACGGCCAAAAATTGTTACTAATACCTTCAAGGTATTTCTCTCATGATTGACCTCTTCAACAATCCCGTTAAAATTAAAAAAAGGACCATCTATGATCCGAACGGCTTCTCCATTATCAAAAGTATGTTTAGGCTTTGGCTTCTCAGACGTTCTTTCCATATGTTCAACAATTTGCTTTACTTCTTCTTTGCTTAAAGGCGAGGGGCGATTTCCTGAACCTACAAAACCAGTAACTTTGGGAGTCTCACGAATAACCATCCAATTCTCGTCTGTCATCTCCATTTCAATTAAAATATAGCCCGGATATGACCTCTTAGTTGAAACAACTTTCCTTCCCCCCTTGATTTCTACAACCCCTTCAGTAGGAATAATAATTCTACTAATCTGATCTTCAATATTCAAGTCAGAAGCTCGCTGCTGGATAGACTCAGCCACAAAACTTTCGAAACCTGAATAAGTATGAACTACATACCAATTTTTTGCCATTTTTCTATGAAAATATTGATTTTATTTGAGTAATCACCCATGAGAAAATAACATCCATAAAAAAAAGATAAAATCCGAAGAATATGCTAGCAAGAATAACCACAAGAGTTGTGCTGTACACCTCGTTTCGGGAAGGCCATGTGACTTTTCTTATTTCGGCTTTGATTTCTCTAAAAAAAGGAAATATTCGCTTATGCCATCTTATTTTTTTATTCATGCTTTACTCTTTTTAGATGTTAAAATGTTTTCTAAACAGGTTTTTTTATTTTCTAAATAATCCAAAATCTTGGATATCTGCTTCCAATTTTAACTGGCAGGTGAGGCAGGACTCGAACCCGCAACCGTCGGTTTTGGAGACCGATGCTCTAGCCAGTTGAGCTACTCACCTGAACTCTTTCTCCTCCTTATTTGTAACTCGTTATCGGCAATTAATAATAATTTAAAAAATGTCATCTAACTTCTTTGTGCATAACATGTTTTTTGCAAAATTTACAGTATTTTTTTTGCTCAATTTTATCAGTCTGCTTCTTCTTATTTCTTGTAGTAGTATAATTTCTCCGCTTGCAGTCAGCGCATTGTAGTATTACTATATCTCTCATATCATTAACCAATTGTAGTCATCACCGGTTATCAGGATCCAAAGGCAAGCGGAGGGTCATTCCAATATCTCAGTAACACTCCCCGCTCCTACAGTCCGACCTCCCTCTCGAATTGCAAACCTCAACCCTTTCTCCATCGCTACATCTGTTATCAACTCCATCTCCAAATTCACATTGTCACCTGGCATCACCATCTCTACCCCAGCAGGTAACTTCACCGAACCTGTAACATCTGTCGTGCGAAAATAAAACTGCGGCCTGTACCCAGTGAAAAACGGCGTGTGCCGCCCTCCTTCCTCCTTNGTCAACGCATATATCTCAGCCTTACATCTATGATGCGGCGTTATCGACTTAGGCTTAGCTAATACCTGACCACGCTCTACTTCCCTCTTATCTGTCCCTCGTAACAACACTCCTATGTTGTCTCCTGCCATCCCACTATCCAGTATCTTGCGAAACATCTCTACTCCAGTCACTACCCTCTTCTTCGTCTCCCCAAAACCTACTATCTCTACCTCCTCTCCTACCTTCACCTGCCCACGCTCTACTCGACCTGTCACCACCGTGCCTCGCCCACTTATCGTAAATATGTCCTCTATCGGCAGCAAAAACGGCTGATCTATCAACCTCACAGGCTCAGGTATGAAATTGTCTACCGCATCCATTAACTCTATTACCGACTTGTTTACCTCTAACTCAGGATTGCCATCACTCTCCATCGACTTTAACGCACTCCCCCTTATCACCGGAATATCATCCCCAGGAAACTCGTACTTCGTCAATAACTCCCGTACCTCTAACTCAACTAAATCCAATATCTCAGGATCATCCACTAAATCCGTCTTGTTCATGTATACTACTATCGCTGGAACATTCACCTGACGCGCTAATAATATGTGCTCCCTAGTCTGCGGCATCGGCCCATCATCCGCAGCTACTACCAATATAGCTCCGTCCATCTGCGCAGCCCCAGTTATCATGTTCTTAATATAATCTGCATGCCCAGGACAATCTATGTGCGCATAATGACGATTCTTCGTCTCATACTCTATGTGCGCTATCTGTATCGTTAATCCTCTCTCCTTCTCCTCAGGCGCATTGTCTATCTGATCATACGCAACATAATCTACATCCCCTCCAGCCTTGTTCAATACCTTCGTTATCGCAGACGTTAATGTCGTCTTCCCATGATCTACATGCCCTATCGTCCCTATGTTTAAATGCGGCTTCGTCCGCTCAAACTTCTTCTTCGCCATCTCTCTTACCTCCTAACGCTTAGATTCTTCCAAAGCCCACGACCAGATTTGAACTGGTGACCCCGTCCTTACCAAGGACGTGCTCTACCAACTGAGCTACGTGGGCAGAATTACATCCATATTAAAAGCGGGAAACGGGACTCGAACCCGCGACAAACGGCTTGGAAGGCCGATGCTCTACCAACTGAGCTATTCCCGCTCAAATGGGCAGGGAAGGATTCGAACCTCCGAAGCGTTACCGCTACGGGTTTACAGCCCGCCCCATTTGTCCACTTTGGTACCTGCCCACATCACAAACAAAATCCTCTTCTAATTATCAGGCTGTGACTTTTGAGATTATTAGCTATTTATAATATCTTCTCGATCTTTAATTAAAACCACATTTACCCAATAACCTAATCAATCATTCAAAAGCCAGCGAGAGGATTCGAACCCCCGACCCGCTGATTACAAATCAGCTGCTCTACCAACTGAGCTACGCTGGCAAAATCTGTTACCTAAAATCTTCTAACTATCTAATCTTTATTTTTTGGGAATAAATAAGAAAAAATTTATAAAGAGTACTACTCTATACTCACCTCTTTTAAATCCGAATGAAACATAAAAAAATACTTGTGGAATTCTAAATGACTTCACTACTTTTGTCAAGAACTATTTTTGCTGGAGTTTCCCTAATTTTTCAGAGCTTTTTTACACTGAATTCTGTTATTTTATTGCTGATAAAAAAACCCATTCTTCCCTTTATAACCAACCTGTATTATTCACGAGTCGAGGTTGCTGCAGATGCAAGGCACAGCCCATGAAGTTGTGGTCCTTCACCACGAATGGGCTTTAACGCAGCAGATGCAGTAAGATCGGCTCGCTTGTAAGGTGAAAATTGCTGATAATATATTTAGATAAGATGAATTTGAGGGCATGTCTGCGCTCAACTAAGATTTTTAACGCCATTTCTTACCCGATCTTCTCGGCTCTGCTGGAACTCCGCATGTTTATCTTAAGCAACGCCACAATATACAATCACTTAATTCCTAAATATATATTAATGTATATGA
>AWNV01000058.1 GCA_000493965.1 Candidatus Aminicenans sakinawicola JGI OTU-1 | reverse complement strand
CGTCTTCCCATGATCTACATGCCCTATCGTCCCTATGTTTAAATGCGGCTTCGTCCGCTCAAACTTCTTCTTCGCCATCTCTCTTACCTCCTAACACTTAATTCCTAAATATATATTAATGTATATGAATCCTTCCTTCAATTCTCGCAATTATGTTTTGCATAACTGGAGAAGGAATAGGTCCATATTGAAAAAATTCCATTGAAAAAACACCTCTCCCCTGGGATAATGTCCTAATAGTCGTTGCATAGCCAAACATTTCCGCGAGAGGAACTTTAATCTTTAGGACTCTGGAATTCCCAGTAACATCTATATTTTCAATTTTCCCCCGCCTGCAATTGATATCTCCAACAATATCTCCAATGTATTCTTCAGGAGTAACAATGACCAGGTTCATGATAGGTTCAAGCAAAATTGGATCGGCTGTTAACGTAGCATCTTTAAAAGCTAAAGAACCAGCAATTTTATAAGCAATTGAGGAAGAATCAATCTCATGAAAAGAACCGTCCGTAAGAAATACTCTTACTCCGGTCACAGGAAAACCGGCCAGGATGCCAGCTTCCATAGCTTCTTTAATGCCATTCTCTATGGACGAAATAAATTCTTTAGGAATAACTCTTCCCTTTGTTTTATCTAAAAATTCAAAGTGCTTTCTTACACCCAACGGCTCAATCTCAATTATACAATGTCCATACTGCCCTCTTCCTCCTGTCTGACGTATGTATTTACCTTCTCCCTTTGAACCTTTTGTAATAGTCTCCTTATAAGCAACTTGAGGCTTCCCTAAATTAGCTCTTACACCAAATTCCCTCGCCATGCGATCCATAAGAATATCTAAATGAAGCTCTCCCATGCCGCAAACAATAGTTTGTCCTGTCATGGGATCTTGCATTACTTTGAACGTGGGATCTTCTTTTGTTAGTTTTGAGAGAACTTCTGCTAATTTTAAATGTTCTTTTCTTGATTTCGGTTCTATGTTTGCAGAGACAACAGGTTCAGGAAATTTTATTGATTCCAGTACTATTAAATGATTTCTTGCACACAGAGTATCTCCAGTTGAAAGATTCTTCATCGAGCCAAGAGCAGCTATATCCCCAGCCTTAACTTCATCAAGATCTTTCTTTTTGTTTGAGTGCATTACCAGAAGACGGGAAATTCGTTCTTCCTCTTCTTTCGTTGAATTATAAACAGTAGAACCGACTCTTATTTTCCCTGAATAAACTCGAAAAAACGAAAGTGTACCGATATAAGGGTCGTTCATTATTTTAAATACGAGTGCGGAAAAAGGCTCGTCATCGGAAGCTTTCCTTATTTGTACCTTATAAGTCTTTGGATGATACCCAGTTACAGGTGGGATATCTAGAGGTGATGGCAAATAATCCACAACAGCATCTAACAATGGATGAATTCCTTTATTCCTGAATGAAGCTCCGTAAANAACAGGGACAACATGGAGAGAAATAGTTGCTTTCCTGATAGATTTCCTTATTTCTTCCGGAGAAATCTGATCTTCACCCAAATACTTTTCCATTAACACATCATCTACTTCACTCAGTTGTTCTAATATCTCGGCTCTTTTCATCTCTGCTTCTTCTCTGGATTCATTAGAGATTTCTTTGACTTCATATTTTGATCCAGGGAAATCATTCCCCCAGCTTATTTCTTTCATTTCTATTAGGTCAATAATACCTCTGAATTTTTTTTCCTTTCCAAGAGGAATTTGTATGACTAGAGGTTTGGCTCCAAGTTTGTTTTTTATTTCTTCTATGCCTTTTTCAGGATTTACACCTATCCTGTCCATCTTGTTTATATATACTATCCGAGGGATTTGATATCGATCCGCCTGCCGCCATACGGTCCCGGATTGTGCTTCTACTCCACCCACTCCACATAATATAACAATTGCACCGTCGAGAACCCTTAAAGAACGCTCGACTTCTACCGTAAAATCCACGTGTCCAGGGGTGTCAATAATATTTATCTGGCAGTCTTTCCAGCTGCAAGTTGTTGCAGCCGAAGTGATTGTTATTCCCCGCTCTTGTTCCTGCTCCATCCAATCCATAACTGCTGTGCCTTCATCTACCTCACCTATCTTATAGGTAATACCCGTAAAAAACAGAATGCGTTCTGTAGTGGTAGTTTTCCCCGCATCGATATGAGCCATTATGCCTATATTTCTGACTCGTTCGATAGGATATCCATGTACCAACGTATCTCTCCATTTTTGTTTTAGCTAAATCTTTTATTAGGAAAACTACCATTTATAGTGAGCAAAAGCTCTATTAGCTTCTGCCATTTTATGGGTGTCTTCTCTTTTTTTAACCGCTCCACCTTTGTGGTTTCCAGCATCAATAATCTCGGCTGTAAGTTTGTCTATCATGCTTTTTCCTGATCTGTCTCTGGCATACTTTAATATCCATCTTACTGCAAGGGAAGTTGACCTGTTAATATCAACTTCTATAGGAACCTGGTATGTTGCCCCTCCCACTCTTCTAGATTTTGTCTCCAGAAAAGGCTTCACATTTTCAACTGCTTTCCCAAATATCTTTAAGGGATCTTGCCCCGTCTTTTTCTTTACTTGTTCCATAGATCCATAGACAATTTTTTCAGACAAACTCTTTTTGCCCTTTTTCATGACTGCATTAATAAATTTAGATATAATTGTACTTTTATAAAAATGGTCGGGTTTCAGCTTACTCTTTTTTACTGCTCCTCTTCTAGGCATATATTTCTCCTCTAGTACAATTCCTATTTCCTCTTAGGTTTTTTACTCCCGTATTTAGATCTTCCTTTAATCCGTTCTTGAACTCCCTCACAATCTAAAGGTCCACGGATGACATGGTACCTAACTCCCGGTAAATCCTTGACTCTCCCGCCTCTGATAAGCACAATAGAGTGCTCCTGAAGATTATGTCCTATTCCCGGGATATAACCCGTTACTTCTATATTATTCGTTAACCTGATTCTTGCAACTTTTCTCATGGCCGAATTAGGTTTTTTGGGTGTTGTTGTAAAAACTCGAGTACAAACACCCCTCTTTTGAGGACAGCTCTCTAAAGCAGGGGACTTGCTTTTAAAGTTTCTTTTTGTCCTTCCTTTTCTTACTAACTGATTAATAGTCGGCACTTAATTTACTCCTCTGCACCATATAATTATTTAACCTGAATTATTCACGTTAACTCATCCCGACCTAAAAAATCCCTCGGAATGAATGTCAGGATAATAGCAAAAACACTTTTCTATGTCAAGGAATTCAAAATACTTAACACAAAAGTTACTTCTCTACTTGAGTGTCAATTTCCAGTCCAGTTTCCTCCTCTTTTTCTTCTTCTAATTCGACATTCCGATAGTACTTATAGCCCGTTCCTGCAGGAATAAGTCTCCCCATAATGATGTTTTCTTTCAGGCGGCGTAGATGATCAATCTTTCCATAAAGGCTTGCTTCCGTTAAAACTCTCGTTGTCTCCTGAAAGGATGCAGCCGCAATAAAGCTTTCAGTACTTAATGCACTTTTAGTAATCCCAAGAAGTAAGGGTCTGGCTTTAGCCGGCTTTCCACCATTTTTTATGACTTTTTCATTTTCTTCCTGGAAAACAAACCTGTCGACCTGTTCATCTACTAAAAACTCTGTATCGCCAACTTCTTCCACTTTCACCCAGTGCAGCATCTGACGGATAATTATTTCAATATGCTTATCATTGATTGCAACTCCCTGCAATCTGTATACTTCCTGTACCTCTCGCAAAAGATATTCTGCCAGTTCCTTTTCTCCAAGCACTTTTAAGATGTCATGAGGATCAACAGGTCCATCCATAAGAGGAGTACCTGCCATTACTCTCTCTCCCTCTCCTACACTTAAATGGGCTCCTTTAGGAATAAAGTATTCCCTCTCACCACCTCGTTCATTATGAACCGTCAGCTTCCTGTGGCCTCTTACAAGGCCGCCAAATTTCACAACTCCATCTATCTCAGAAATGATCGAAGGTACTTTAGGATGTCTTGCTTCAAAAAGCTCCTCTGCCCTAGGTAACCCTCCTGTAATATCTTTTGTCCTTGCGGCTTCTCTTGGTATTTTAGCTAAAACTGTTCCTGTATGGACAGTATCTTTATCTTTGACTTCTAAATTTGCCCCAGAAGGCAAAAAGTATTTTCTTAGCATCCTGGGTTTATTGTTATTATCCAAGCTAACCTTATCCACCAATTTGATCTGGGGCTGCATTTTCTCATCTTTAGGGTTGATAATTACCTGAGTAATCAACCCTGTAAATTCATCCTGGACTTCTTCCATTGTAATTCCCAGAACAACATCATGGAAATTAACAGTACCATTTTCTTCACTTATTATAAATGTGTTGAAAGGGTCCCATTCGGCAAATTCTTGCCGTTTTTTCACCTCTTTCCCATCATCAACTACTATTTTCGCACCATAAGGAACCTGATAATGTTCCACTTCTCTTCCTCTGTGGTCAAGAATTGCAATGTTTGCATTCCGGTTGACTACAATGATAGTCCCCTCTTCATTTTTGACATATTTCAAATTATTGAACTTTATTACTCCATCATTTTTTGCTTCTATTTTAGACTTTTCTGCACTTCCCATTGCTATTCCGCCCACATGAAATGTTCTCATTGTCAGCTGGGTCCCAGGTTCCCCTATTGACTCTGCAGCAATAACACCAACTGCTACTCCAAGTTCTACAAGGGAACCTGATGCCATATCACGGCCATAGCAAAGCTGACAAACACCTTTCTTAGATCCGCAGGCCAAGACAGAGCGTATCTTCATCTTTTCAATACCCAAATTTTCTAATTTCTGAGCTATTTTTCCTGTAATCTCTTCATTCACATTTACGATTACTTCATTTGTATCGGGGCAAGACACAGTTTCTAAAGAAATGCGCCCGAAAATCCTGTCCACAAATGGCTCAACAAGTTCGCCATTCTCAACGATGGCTGAAACATTTATCCCCTTTAATGTTCCACAATCATATTCATCTACAATGACTTCCTGAGACACATCTACAAGTTTACGGGTTAGATAACCAGAATTGGCAGTCTTCAAGGCCGTATCTGCCAGACCTTTTCGTGCTCCATGAGTAGAGATAAAATACTGTAAGACATTGAGCCCCTCACGTAAATTCGAAATAATCGGCGTCTCAATAATTTCTCCAGACGGTTTGCTCATCAAGCCCCGCATGCCTGCCAATTGACGAATCTGCTGTTTGTTTCCACGTGAGCCTGAGTCAGACATAACAAATAAAGGGTTCAATTTACCACTTTCTAAACTGACTTTTCGCATATTCTCAATCATCGCAATTGATATTCTATCTGTAAGAGAACCCCATATCTCGACAACACGATTAAAACGTTCTCTTGCCGAGACAACTCCCTCTCTATAAAGATTTTCGATATGCTGGACTTCCTCTTGAGCTTTCTCAACAAATACTGATTTTTCTTTCGGAATAATAAAATCATCTATTCCTAAAGAAAAACCTGCCATTGTAGCATAATGAAACCCCAGTGTCTTCATCTCATCCAGTGTCTTCACCGTGGATTCAGAACCCTGCTTCAAATAAACGTAGTAAACTAGTCTTTCAATCCCCTTCTTTTTTAAATTACCATTAATAAAAGGGATTCTATCAGGAAGAATACCGTTGAGGATAATCCTTCCAGGAGTTGTTTCGATAATCCCATTATCAATTTCCACTATAGGGCATGACAACACTGCTTGATCATCATAAAAAGTCGATAAATTCATAAAATGACCATTGAATTTCATCTTTATATTTGCCTGAAGCCCAACTTCTTTACTTTCCAGCGCTAATAAAACCTCATCAGCAGAACTGAACATGCGGCCTTCTCCTTTCTGTCCTTTCATTTCCAAGCTCAAATAATAGCACCCTAAAACCATATCCTGGCTTGGAACAGCTAACGGCATACCGTTTGCAGGAGAAAGAATGTTATTCGTGGAGAGCATTAAAGTCTGAGCTTCAATCTGGGCTTCAACAGAAAGAGGAACATGAACAGCCATCTGGTCTCCATCAAAATCTGCATTAAAGCCAGCACAAACTAACGGATGAATCTGAATGGCCTTTCCTTCAACCAAAAGAGGTTCAAATGCCTGAATCCCCAAACGGTGAAGAGTAGGTGCTCGGTTTAATAATATAGGATGTTCTTTAACAACTTCTTCCAGATAATCCCAAACTTCAGGCTTTTCCTGTTCATGCCATTCTCTGGCAACTTTCACGCTTGGAACAAGTCCTTCTTTTTCTAATTTATGGAAAATAAAAGGTTTAAATAACTCCAAAGCCATCTTTTTCGGTAATCCACACTGGTTGAGCTTAAGCTCAGGCCCGACAACAATAACTGATCTACCTGAATAATCAACTCGCTTACCAAGAAGATTCTGACGAAATCGCCCTTGTTTCCCTCTAAGTGCCTCACTTAAAGATTTTAGAGGTCTTCTATTTGCCCCTAGGTGGATACGGCCTCTTTTTCCATTATCAAAAAGAGCATCGACTGCTTCTTGAAGCATTCTTTTCTCATTGCGAATAATTAACTCCGGAGCCTTCAGCTCAATTAGCTTTTTCAAACGATTATTTCTGTTAATCACCCTGCGGTAAAGATCATTCAGATCAGAAGTTGCAAAACGGCCGCCATCTAAACGGACCAAAGGCCTTAAATCTGGAGGAATGACAGGAATGATGTCAAGAATCATCCACTCAGGATGGTTCCCGGATATCTTGAGAGCTTTGAAAACCCTTAGTCTCTTTGCATGACGAAGCTTCCTCTGCTGAGAGGTCTCTTCTTTCATAAGCTTTCTCAACCGTTCACTTTCTTTATTTATATCGATCCGCTCAAGAAGTTTTTTTATTGCTTCAGCCCCAATCGAAGCCTCAAACTCGTCCCCATATTTTTCCTGTGCATCTTTATTTTCTTCCTCGGTCAAAAGCTGTCTTTCGTGGAGAGGTGTTTCCCCTGGATTAATTACAATGTAAGACTCAAAATACAGAACTTTCTCCAGATCTTTTATAGAAAGGTCAAGAACAAGCCCTATGCGGCTTGGGGCTCCCTTAAAAAACCATATATGAGCTACTGGAGATGCAAGCTGAATATGGCCCATTCTCTCTCGGCGAACTTTAGAACGTGTCACTTCGACTCCACATCTCTCACAAATAATTCCCCTGTACTTCATACGCTTGTACTTTCCACAAAGGCATTCATAATCATTTATTGGACCGAAAATTTTCGCACAGAAAAGCCCGTCTTTCTCAGGTTTAAACGTCCTGTAATTGATAGTTTCAGGTTTTGTTACTTCCCCCCATGACCAGTTCTTTATTCTTTCTGGTGATGCAATACTTATTCTCACTTGGTCAAAATCGATTCTCGGGCTCGCTCCTAGCGAATGCCTAATATCCATCATCAATCTCCTTTTAGAATTTGAGGAACATCTATTCCCCACGGCAAAATATCATCTTTTTCTGCTTTCTCTAATTCGACATTCAAACACAGACTTTGGAGTTCACGAATAAGAACATTGACTGATTCGGGAAGACCCGGCTTAAAATCCAGATCCCCTTTAACCATTGCTTCATAGATTTTAGCTCTTCCCTCGACATCATCCGACTTTACTGTCAACATCTCCTGAAGAGTATAAGCTGCTCCATATGCTTCTAAGGCCCAAACTTCCATCTCTCCAAATCGCTGCCCACCAAATTGAGCTTTCCCTCCTAAAGGCTGCTGGGTTATAAGCGAATAAGGCCCAGTAGAGCGAGCATGAATCTTGTCATCAACAAGATGAAATAGTTTCATTATGTAGATATAACCAACGGTTATTTCACTATCGAACAATTCTCCAGTTATTCCATCATAAAGAGAGATTTTTCCTGATGATGGCAAATCCGCCTTCTTAAGAAGGTCTTTTATCTCTTTTTCTGAAATCCCATCAAATACCGGTGTAGAAATCCAAATGCCAAGTTTTTTCGCAGCCCAGCCAAGATGTGTCTCTAAAATCTGGCCTACGTTCATCCTTGACGGAACACCGAGAGGATTTAACACAATTTCTACAGGTCTTCCGTCAGGCAAACGTGGCATGTCTTCTTCAGGAACGATCTTAGCAACAATGCCTTTATTGCCATGTCGGCCAGAGATCTTATCTCCAACTGAAAGTTTCCGCTTCATTGCAATATAGACTTTAATGGCCTGAATCACTCCTGGAGCCAATTCGTCGCCTTTTTTAAGAGTATCAATTTTCTCTTTTTGGACAGATCTTAAAGCTTCAATTTGACGTTTGACCTTCTTCTTGATATCATTTATTTTCCTTTCTCGTTCAGGATCTTCCTTAATTCTTAATTTTGATAGATCTTCTGGCTTCAATTTATTTAATATTTTATCAGTTAATTTTGTTCCTTTTTTCAGTTGTTGACCGGAAAGATTTTGATCCTTTTCCAGTAATTGTCCTTTAATAATACTCTTTACTTTTCTCCATTTTTCGCCTCCAAGTATACTTATTTCATCATCAAGATTTCTTATCATCCTGGCTATTTCATCTTTTTCTATCGCCTTTGCACGCGGTCCTTTTTCAATACCACGTCTTGAAAAAACACGGACATCAATGATTGTCCCTTCGATTCCAGGTGAACAATATAAAGAAGCATCCTTTACATCTAGAGCTTTCTCTCCAAATATCGCTTTCAGGAGTTTTTCCTCTGGCGAGAGCTGGGTTTCCCCTTTGGGAGCAATCTTTCCTACTAAGATATCCCCGGATTTAACATTGGCACCTATCCTTACTATGCCATTCTCATCCAGATTGTGCAGGAGATCTTCTGGAACATTAGGAATATCCCTTGTAATTTCTTCTGGCCCTAATTTTGTATCCCTGGCCTCAATAGATTCTTCGATAATATGAATAGATGTAAAGATATCATCTTTAATGAGTTTTTCACTGACAATTATAGCATCCTCAAAGTTATATCCTCTCCAGGGCATGAATGCACATAAAACATTTCTGCCAAGAGCTAATTCACCCATATCTGTACAAGAACTATCTGCTAAAATCTGACCTTTAACTACTTTGTCACCCTTTTTGACAATGGGGCGATGGTTTAAACATGTATTTTGGTTTGTCCTTAAAAATTTTGTTAGCAAATAGAGGTCTGTCCCGACTTCATATATTTTAGCATTATCTTTTTCATCCACACGAATTATAATTCTTTCTGAATCCACAAATTCAACAATTCCTGACCGCTTGCAAATTATGACATCTCCTGAACCTTTGGCTATAAAGTGCTCAATTCCTGTCCCGACAAGGGGCGCTTCAGTTTTATGAAGCGGCACAGCCTGTCTCTGCATGTTTGACCCCATTAAAGCACGATTTGCATCATCATGTTCTAAGAAGGGAATTAAAGAAGTAGAGAGTGAAACAAGCTGTTTAGGAGAAACGTCAATATAGTCTATTTTTTCTCGGGGAATAATCTTAAAATTGCCTCCCTGTCTTGCACTGACGATTTCATTCTGAAAAAAACCTTTTTCATCGACCAGAGTATTTGCCTGTGCAATATTATATTTCTCTTCTTCCCAAGCAGTTAGGTAGAAACAGTAAGGCTCCACAGCTGGTAAATATTTTGTGTTATTTTTCTTTAACTTTTCGATTTCCTTCTCAAGTTCATGCTTCTCAACAATCTCACCAACTTTAAATGAACTACCTCCAGGATGGAGGATTTTTACATAATCCTCGACTTTCCCATCCTTCACTTTTCTGTATGGAGTCTCAATAAAACCGAATTCATTTACACGCGCAAAGCTACTCAAAGAAGAAATCAATCCTATATTAGGTCCTTCAGGTGTCTCAATAGGGCAGATTCTGCCGTAGTGTGAAGATTGAATATCTCTCACTTCGAAACCTGCACGTTCACGGCTCAGTCCTCCGGGCCCCAATGCACTAAGCCGTCTCTTATGTGTAACTTCAGAAAGACTGTTTATCTGATCCATAAATTGAGACAGCTGAGAACTCCCGAAAAATTCCTTCAGCGCAGCAATAACAGGCTTTGAGTTAATTAGATCTTGAGGCATAGCTGAGGCTAGGTCCGTGGCAATAGTCATTTTTTCCTTAATGGTTCTCTCCATTCGGGTCAATCCAATCCGGAAAGCATTCTCTACAAGTTCTCCCACTGACCGGACACGTCGATTTCCTAAATGGTCTATGTTGTCAACAACTCCCTCTCCAACACGTAACCGGAGTAAATATTTAACAACTTCGACAAAATCTAAAGGCGCCAAAGTTTTTTCATCTAAAGAATTATCAAGGCCAAGTTTTATATTCATCTTTAGGCGGCCAATTCGTGAAAAGTTATACCTGCGTACATTAAAGAACAAATTGTGAAACAAATTATGAGCGCTTTCTATTGTATGAGGTTCCCCCGGCCTTAACTTTTTATAGATTTCATCCAAAGCATGATTGGCATCTTTTCCTTCATCTTTTTTTAACGTATTAGAGATAATTGATCCAATTCTATCTTTATTAGGAAAAAATACTTTAAGAGGTTCACCTTGATTAGCTATTTGATCAAGCTGTGTTTCGCTGATTTCTTCATTATTGTTAACTATATCCTTAATAGAAGAAGCTGAGAAAACTCCGTTAAATTCTTTTTTTACCAGAAGAACTTTATCAATCTTGAGATCCTCTAATTTTTGCAATATTTCTTTATTGATCTTCTTTTTTGCATGAAGTATTACTTCCTTTGATGAAGGATCAACAATGTTTTCTCCTACTGTCTTTCCAATAAGATTTTCTGTAACTTCCCAATAGAGATTCCCGTTTTCAGGAAAAATTTTATGAGTCTTATAAAAAAGAGATAAAATCTCTTCATCCGATCCAAAACCTAAGGCCTTTAAAAAGACACTGACAAGAAATTTCTTTTTTCTGTCTAACCTGACATACAATAAGTTTTTACTATCATACTCAAACTCAACCCAGGCTCCTCTATAAGGAATGATTTTTGCGATATAAAAATCTTTCCCCTCTCCAGGCCTAAAAAAGACACCCGGGGACCTCTGGAGTTGACTGACAATAACTCTTTCAATGCCATTAAAAATAAATGTTCCTTTATCAGTCATTAATGGGATATCCCCAAAATAAACTTCTTGCTCCTTAATGTGTTTTAACCTTTTTGCCTTAGTTGTGGGGTCCTTTTCCCAACAAACCAATCTTATTTTTATTTTTAACGGGATGGCGTAAGTATATCCCTTCTGGAGACACTCATTAGAGCTGTATTTCATTTTCAGTCCAACTTTATCTCCACAGTACTCACAAATTGGAATTTCTATTTTTTTTATAGCACCACAGTAAGGACAGATTTCCTTTTCTGTAACCTCAACATCTGGGGGTAGGAGTACTCCGCAGCTATTGCACCGGCGTCGTGAATTCTCTACGCCTTTTAGTCGGCCGCATTTACACTCCCAATTTCCGATAGAATAGCTTATAAAATCCAATTGAGTCATTTCTTTAAAATCTGAAATGGGGAATATATCCTTAAAAGCAGCCTGCAATCCAGTTTCTTTTCTTTCCTCAGGCAATAATTCCATCTGAAGAAATTCTGCATATGACAGCTTCTGAACAGCAAGCATGTCGGGCATAGGAAAAGTCCCCTTAATTTTGGAGAAATCGACTCTTTTTCGATAAATGTTCTTTAATTCATTAAGCATGTTTACTCTCTAAGAAGGGATTGAATTATTTTCAATAGACTCTATTCATTTAAAAATTCCTGGCCTATTGTAATTCTATAGTAGCCCCAACCTCTTCGAATTTTTTCTTAATCTCTTCAGCTTCATCCTTAGAAATGCCTTCTTTTACAGGCTTAGGGGCATTATCCACAAGGTCCTTGGCCTCTTTTAAACCAAGACTGGTTACTTCTCTCACTGTTTTGATGACATTAATTTTTTTATCACCGATTTCCTTTAATATTACAGCAAATTCTGTTTTTTCTTCTTCTTGAGCTTCTCCCTGAGACACACCAGCTACAGCTACGGGTGCTGCAGCAACAGCTGCACTCACGCCATATCTCTCTTCAAATTCTTTGATGTAATCAGCGAGTTCCAATACAGTCAGGTTATCCAAATGTTCAAAGAATTGCTTTTTTGATAATTTTGTTGTTTTCTCCTTTTTCTCCTTGGTGCTGTCATTAGGTTCTTTTGTTTGTACTTTAGGCATTTTTACCTCCAACTCTATTTTTTTGATTTTAATTGACTCAACATGCTGCTTACACTATTGAAAGGGGCTTGCCAAGTCCTTATTAATTTTGTTAATGGGCATGCCATTAAAAAACCAATTTTTGCTAATAAATCTTCTCGTGAACCCCAATTAGAAATCTCATAAAATCTCTCCTTGGGGAAAAATTGTCCCTCTATCAATCCCCCCTTTACACTCAGCACTCTGTGTTGTAAAGAAAAATCCCTGATTAAACGTGCTAAACTTATGGAATCCCCAGAAGCAAAAGCAATTGCTGTGGGGCCGCGAAAAAATTGTTTTATTTCTTCAGGGAACTCTTTATCTAAAGCCCTGAGTGCCAGTCTGTTTTTAACAACCATGATAGAAAATGAATTCTCTCGTAATTTCCTTCGTAATTCTACAGATTGAAGAACCGACATTTTTACAAAATCCAAAAGATAAAAAGAGTCGTATTTTTTAAAGATATCTTTTATCTCTCCTATCTGTTTTTCTTTTTTCAGTCTGTTAACATTCACTTTCCCATCTCCTAATTCTCTATTACGCTTTCAGACATTTTGAGGGAAGGTCCCATCGTCGAAGAAAGATGGATATTTTTGATATACTTGCCTTTCGCTGCAGGGGGTTTTGCT
>AWNV01000057.1 GCA_000493965.1 Candidatus Aminicenans sakinawicola JGI OTU-1 | reverse complement strand
CTAATTTTGCGCTGAATATGACCATGAGGATTCCTGTTGCAGTAATTACAATCCAGGGAACCCAGGTCTTCTTTAAAAAGGACCAATAACTGCCCTTGTATTCTGAAACCATTACGCTTAATCTGCCAATAAGAGCTGTGGGCGGAAGCCCATCTCCTAACGGCCAGAGCAGGCTTAATCCTGCAATGGCGACAGTGGCATGAAGGCCGATAGAGTCAAGAAACCAGATGAGGGGAATTCCTACAATCGCAGCACCTCCGTAGGTCAGGACTCCTTCTGATACAGGGATGATTACGATTAGAGATATAAACAGAAGTACGATCGGAGTGCTGATAACAGCATAAGACAAAAGCCCCCCTGACTCCTGTTGCGGTCATTATCTGCTGAAGCGCGCCCACGATAGCCATGGTCGCAAGCAGGGGAAGCAGTCGCTTCACTGTTTTTCTTGATAATACAAAGATATTGACTTTCTTGGGGCTTACCAGAAGTGCGGTTACTGCACCCGCACTAAATTCCAGGGGAAGTCCCAGTATTGGCATGCCGAAAGGCCAGATCCTGGAAGCGATAACCAGGCCGAAAAAGACCAGAAACGGCAGGAGTACCCTCCACCAGCTCATTTTTGCTGGCACTTCGGGCATATCTTTAAGAATCTGTTCCAGGTCCATTGCCCCCTCTTTTTTCCATCCGAGAAAAAGTACGGTGAAGGTCCCCAGTATAAGAACCGGTATTCCAAGCGGAAGCTCAAAGCCTACATAGGGAATGGCTGTACCGGCGGATAAAATCATTGCCCATATGTTAACCGGCGGAGCCGCGGCGCTAAGGCCTGCTACTATAAATAAGATAGCTGCAGCCCTTTTTTTTGGTATGCCCAGGTAACCGAGTGCTAATGCTACTGGTGCGCCAACAACAAGCAGCGAAACACTGCCCGCTCCTGTGAGTGCCCCGGGAATAAGGACTATGAACATTAACAGTATCAGGACGATTATTCGTTTATTGTAAAAATATTTTATTATGCCGTGTACGACATAGTTCACGCCTCCGGATTCAGATATGAGGGCCATGAATATTGTGGCAGTTGTAAAAACCAGCATTACATCCACATATGTAAAGCTTCCTTCTACAAGGTGACGGACCAGTTGACCTATGGGCGGTGTTTTTACAAACGAACCGGCAATGCCTCCTGCAACGGCGGATGAAAGCATACTCAGCTCTACGGATAATTTCCTCCAATTTGCCAGGGCATAAGCAATCACCATGACTGCTAAAATAATTCCAATTTGTAGGTACATATCACTCACTCCATTTTAAAGACAAGCATGGTACAGCACATAATAAGTCAAGCGGAACAAAATAAATCAAAATTCTAAATTTTCGCTCACAGGCGCTGATGCAAATTCATGTCCTGCCAGGGATTATTCAAAAACCTGCTTCAGAATGTCGACAAGGTCCAAAGCGTATTCAATTTCAGTGAAAGGAATTTCTTTTTCTTTCGCGATGGTTGTAAAGCGGCCGTCCTTGTTGCTGTCCGAGGCTACAACGAGATAGTCGGCAAAGGGAGCAACGGTGTCGATCATCCTTTCGTTGTCTCCTCCAGGGGCGCCGCGTTTTGATAGACCTCCCACATGGACAGCAATAATAAAGATATTATTTTCCTTGCAGTAATCGATAAGGCTTTTCAGGCGTTTCTCTTCGTCTTCGATTGTAAGGCCTGATGCTCCCATGCCCTTCAGGCTGGCGCCGATGGCAAAAATGATGGTCTTATACTGAGTTCCCTCAGGGTATTTTTCAAGGTCGGTGTTAATCTCGACATGAAAACCTTCAGCCGACTCTTTTCCTGCAAGGCCAGCTCCGGTTTTTAACATCTCAACATCGGGAACGTCGCAGTAGTCGTATTTCAGCCCTGCCTCTTCAAGAATTATGTTCAGCGTTGTAACATCCGGACTCTGACCTGCCGAAGTTGTAAGAATCGGGAGTTCGGCATTGGGGATTTTAGTATCCTGCAAACCCGATGCAGGCAGCGCGAATATAAGCCCGCATACGAGCACTGAAAAGATTGTGGGTTTTTTTAAGCTTTTCATTTGAATCACTATCTCCTTTTTGAATATAAATCACTACTTCTTTTCTGATGGCTGCGGTTCCAGTTTGTTGTACTTGATCAGTTCCTTGAGCCACCAGTCCGGGAATTTCAGCGGTAGTCTTTTTCTCGATTTTGTGTCATATATCCAAAGATGGTTGTATTTAACGAGCATGTAGTCACCCAGCTCCCACCAGGCATCGATGACTCTGTTGGCATTGTTCATGCAGTAGTCGGTTAAGAACTGGCGGGCTTGAGAGGGGTCCTTTTTGTAAAGTTCTTCTGCGAATTTGTCGATGACAGGAGTGCGCTTTACGGCTGATTCTTCCCAAATTGCCTGGGCTTTTCTGACGTCTTCGATTGCATATGAATAGAGCACTTGAGTATGGAAATCCACATAATCGAAGGCCCACCTGGCGGATTTCCTGTCAAACTCCCAGTGGTCACCGAATTCAAAGGATTTTGGGATTCCTGAAATACCCATGTAAAGGGGCATAAAACAGGATGTGTCCTGGGCACCGAAGGCAAGCCATACGAGCCCTCCGATTGGGTTTGGCAGCCATTCTCTGCACTGTGTGACCGTGACATATTCTGCGCGGTTTACGCCGATGACCCGGGGTCTGTTGTAGGTCTTGCCGTCGAGTTTAAAGCCGTAGGGGAGGCGGTTAGGATTGGCAAATGGTCCCCCCTGCAGGCCATCAGCCGGACAATAGGGAGTGCCCTCGAATTTATTGCGTGTCATTATCATAACATCGTGAACGGAAAGCTTCTTTTCCGGCTTAACCGAGAATGGAAATTCCATGTTCGGAGTTTCCGGGCTGAATTGCTTAGAGGGTGCGACTAGGTCGAAAAATCGCCAAAGGCGTCCTCTTGACCCTTTGGATTCTGCCGCGCTGTATTCGCTCGGAGAATAGGCTTTCTTCCAGTTAAAAGCTTTACCGCTCTTCGGGTCATAGAACCCGAGCTCTACTGCAAGTGAAATCACATTGGGGGAAGCCATGAAGTAGTCCTGGTTTTTAAGGTCTATCTCTCCGATCCTGGATTCGTTCGGGCAGACACTGACATGGTCGTCGGGAACTCTCTGCGCGCACCAGACGGCACCCGGCTTCCCGTTCTCCGGTGTCCATAATGGGCCGACAGGCATAATCTCGAATACCCAGACCTCGTTCGGATCAGATAGAGCCAGCATCTCTGCTGTATCGGTAAAACCGTATCCGTACTTTTCACCCAGTTCTCCCATGATTTTTACAGCCTCTCTGGCTGTCTTTGCTCTTTCCATGGCTATGAGTGTCAGCATTGTTATGTCGAATTTGGCGGCAGGTGTTGGATTTTGCATTTTTTCGCGGCATCCGATGGTTGATTCTCCGATAGCTACCTGCATGTCATTCATGTACCCGAATGAGCCGTTGAAATATGCGTAAGTGTGAGAAACCTCCGGGATTTCAAGGCCTGTAAAATCGTCCTTATATTTTTCCCACTTGAGGCCCTCACTCGGCGGCCAGGTCCTGAACTGGTTTATATGATAGATCTTGCGCATTGAGCCGGGTTTGTGGTCTGCTGCCGGCACATACCTCCATGTCCAGTCGCATAATCCGCAGTCGCATGTATGGGTGGACATAACAGAGCCGTCTGTTGAGGCATCTTTTCCGACTATTATAACCGTACACCCGTCTGTAATCTGGTCTGTTTGGTAGGATTCGCACTTCTGGCCCTCCTGCCCGTTCAAAGCAAATGCACACAGCAGAGCTGCTGTGGCAAACAGCATTACCGGAATTAAAATTGATTTTTTTAACTTCAACTTTTACCTCCTTATTTTTATTTGAAAATTTAAATATGAATAAAACCGGTTATCAGATTCTTGAAACCGGTGAGTTGTTGTGAATCAAGGATTTTATGTACGGGATTATATATTGAATTTTTTACAGCGGTGTTTTTTACCAGTAACCCCATGACGAATTATTTATACAAACTTGAGATGAATATGTCAATGAAGATATGCAGCCGGCAAATTTGACGCTGTGACGTTTTAGCGGTATAATGCTATATTACCAAAAAAAGGAGATTTAGATGACCACCACAATAAAACGAGCGACTGTCTATTTAGATCCAATGTTACATAAAGCTTTACGAATCAAAGCAGCCGAAACTTCCAGGTCTATTTCCGATCTTATCAATGAAGCCATAAGGCTTTCTCTTGCTGAAGATGCAGAAGATTTAGCCGCTTTTGAGGAAAGGATGAATGAGCCTCTTGTTTCATTTGAAAATGTACTTAAAGAGCTAAAAAAACATGGGCGAATATAAAGTTTATTTTAAGAAATCAGTTCTAAAGGATATAGAAAAAATCCCAAAAAAGGACCTCAGGAGAATAATCAAACGTATAGAATCGCTTACAGATGATCCAAGACCAGCAGGTCATGAAAAACTGACAGGCCGGCAAAGGTATAGAATCCGGCAGGGAAATTATCGTATTGTTTATTCAATTCAGGACGAAGAACTAACTGTTTGGGTGATAAAGATCGGACATAGACGTGACATATATAGAAAGATGACAAAATCCTGAACACACTAAGACTCTTTAATTTTAAATCTTTTTAAGATTTTCATTATCTGATCCATTCTACTCATAGTAACTCCTATTCTACCACGCATCGTACCTCCAATGTGTCACTAATGTATCTGAACGAGTACACAATGTGTCACTAACGTACTGAACGAATTCAGTTGATTGAAGGATATGAAAAAGATTATAATGATATCAGCCATAATAAAGGAGTCAGGATGAGAAAGGAAGAGAAAAATAGAATGAGACTGATGCCTGTTTTTTTGGCCGCAGTGCTGCTGTTGACCGCAGGTCTGAGCTTTGCACAAAAAGGATTTTATATGGAGGAGAAAAAACTCTACGAGAAGTACAGAATGTCTGTCAAGCACTTCGAGGAGGCAAAGGCGCTTTATAACGAGGAAAAATACAAAGAAGCAGAGAAGAAATTCAAGGATTGCTTGGAGGTATTTCCCCAGCATGCCCAAGCTAATTTTTATCTTGCCCACCTGTTGTACCAACCGTCTAATCTGGAGAGCGCCCTCCATCATATCGAGGAAGCCAAGAAGAATTTTGAGTTTATGAACAAGATGTATATCTTCAGCTACGACGATTACACCAGCCAGCTCCGGACTCAAAGGGATGAGATCCGGGACAGGATTCAGAAGTACAAGGATCAACAGCAGAAAACAACCCAGGAGAAGGAAAGTCAGAAAATCGAAACACAGATTTCCCAGTTGCAGACCGAGCTTGGAACCGTCAACAGCCGGCTGGCCGAACCCTTACCCGAAGAAAAAAAGGTGCCTGCCGACTACTTCTACCTGCACGGCAACATCTATTTTAAACTGAGAAAGCTTCAGGAAGCCCACGACCAGTATGTCGAATCCATCAAGCGCGATCCCAAACACGAAAGGGCCTACAATAATCTCATCAACATCTACTTTATGGCCAAACAGTACAAGAAGGCGATGGAGTTTGTGGAAAATGCCGAGTCGAAGGGAGTCAAAATAAATCCCAAGTTGAAGGAGGCCATTCGCCAAGCTCTTGGGAAGTAATTTTTTTCCACAAGCATCTTTCTTGTTGTTTTTAATATTTATAGTAGATTTTTTGCAGACTCTTCATCCGATGAAGAACGCAATGTTTGTGGCATCTGGAGTTTGGAAAATATGGAATTTTTTATAGAGTTATATGAATGAAAAACAAACGAATAGATCATGCTAAATTTCATTAAAGGAAAAAAATTGTAGGAGGAATAACCTGATGAGAAGGATATCATTTTTTGCAATTTTATTCATCGTGGGTTTTATGTGTTTTAGCTCCCTTTCCTGGAGTCAAAAATCCTCAGAGTGGGAGCTTGAGGTCAACACAGAAAAAGTGGACGTCCATCTTGTGCCTGACACGGACAGCACCGTGGTGATCACTCTGCCCAAAGGATTTCTCCTGAAATCGTATGAGAAAATCAACGAATGGTTCAGGGTTGTTATCGGACCCGACGAAGACGGTATTGTGACCATCGGCTATATCCAATCGCAAAATGTGGACGTGATCCGAGAGAAAATCATACAAGAATTGGATTATTGGGAAGAAGAACCGGAATTCTTCGAGGGAATCGGCTTGAGTGTAAGACTTACAGGAGGCCCTACCTTCTTCAGCGGAGGAGACATCAGCAAAGGAGCCAAGGGTCTGTACGATGCGGCCTCTGATTTTGTTGCCTCTTATGGATTTGCTATTGAAAGGCGGTTTAACGCTTTTGATTCGGGCTTTGAGGTTGTGGCAGATTTTGTCTACAATCTCACCTCTAAATTCGGAGTAGGAATCGGCTCAGGGTATATGCACTTGACACAACAGAGCCTCCTTCTTTTTGATGAACCAGTCCTGTTTCAGAAGAATCAAGCTGGCACTGCACCCAAGATTACAGCTTTTCCGATTCGGTTAGGAGTGTTTTTCAATTTTCCGCTTCACCGCTTGGTTAATCTCACCTTAAACAGCGGTGCTGCCTTGTATATCACAAAGTACTCATTCACCCGGAGTACAAATTGGTATCAGCTTGATCTAATCAATCATAAGGCCAATGCCACAGGAATCGGTTTCCATGGCGGAGTAGGTATTGAGGTCAATTTCCATCAGAGGGCAGCACTCATTCTGGAATGTCGAGGAAGATATGCCAAGATCTCTGGTTTCAACGGAAAAAGCAACATAAAGAAATCCATATTTCCTCCTTTGGTATTTGACAATATCGAAGAGAATGGAGCACTCTATTATCTGGAAAGAGACGGACATCCTTCCTTGGCTGTATTGGAGCAAGAACCTACCGGATACGAAACTGTCCGCAAGGCCACATTGGATCTCAGCGGATTTATATTCCAAGCCGGAATCAAGGTGAAATTTTAAGGAGTGAAAAAATGAAGGGAAAATGTTTTACAACCCTTTTGGTGATTTCTTTCATCCTGCCTTTGAGCCTTTATTCTGTCCAAGAAACAAGGCTCTCGGAATCCCATAAAAAATGGCTCGAAGAGGAGGTTGTCTATATCATCAGTCCGGCAGAGAAGGAAGTTTTTCTCAAATTAGAGACCGACAGAGAAAGGGATAATTTCATAGAAGAATTCTGGCGCCAGAGAGATCCCACTCCTGGTACACCGCGCAATGAATTCCGCGAAGAACACTATTTGAAAATCGATTTCGCCAACCGGACATTCGGCCGGGGCACACCAGTGGAAGGCTGGAGAACAGACAGAGGAAAATTTTACATTATGCTGGGGCGGCCTGCCAGTGTCCAAAAGTATTCAACATTTGACATCCATCCCATCGAGATCTGGTATTACAATGGGAACCCCAAATTGGGTCAGGAACCCATCTTCCTGCTCACCTTTTTCAAAAGAGGAGGGATCGGTGTGTACGAGCTTTACAACCCCATGAGGGATGGCCCCAAGGATCTGGTTCCCTTCCACGAAAGATATCCTGATACTGTAAAGTTCGATGATCAAGGGGGGGTGGAACTGGATGCCGGATCTGCCGCAGATATCCAAGGGATGTCTCACCTGGTCGACGGCAGAGATATCCAGGCCTATTTGTTGCTCAAAGAGAATATCGGACACGAACTTGCCGATGCGTCTTTCTCTAACTTTCCGGGAAGAAAGGGCCCCACATACAAACTCCCTTCGGCCATTTTGATCAAGGATGTGGAGACCTACCCAACAAAAAAAATTAACGATGACTATGCCTACGAATTCTTGGAGCACAAAGCCGTTGTGGAAGTCAGCTATTCTGTCCACTACATCGGAAACCAGTCCAAAGTGGATGTGCTGCAGCATCCCTCAGGGATGTTTTTTGTGAACTACACCATCGTGCCTGGAAATCTGTCCGTGGATTTCTACAAGAATAAATATTTCACCAATCTGCAGGCTTCGCTGCGGGTTGCTGATATGGAAGGTAAGACAATTTTTCAGATGAAAAGAAGCATTCCGATTGAGCTGAAAAAAGAGGAGCTTGAGGCCATAGGCAAAAGGCCTTTTCATCTGTATGATTCCTTCCCCATAATTTCGGGAAACTTCACCTTCAACCTTTTGCTTGAAAACACAGTGACCAAGGAATTCACCTCTTTTGAGACGACATTAAGGGTACCTCCCCCAGGGCAGCTCCAGATAGGCTCGCTGATTCTGGCTCGAAACGTAAAAAGAGACTTACCAGTGGGCGAGATCCACAGAGCTTACCAAGTGGGAGATATCCAAATCTACCCCACCTTAAATAATACATTCCTGGAAAAGGATAAACTGCATCTGTTTTTCCAGATTTATAACTTGACTCCAGAACTGAAGGAAGAAGGCACCCTGAAATACATCTTTTTTAGAGAAGGACAAATGTCTCATACTATTGAGAGAAGAATTCAGGAATACGAAAGCAGCCGCGATTTCCTGGAAGAGATTTCCTTGGAGGGACTTATTCCTGGAAGGTACGCCCTCAAAGTCTTTCTCCTCGATAATAACGGGAAGGAGCTCCTTATGGAGAGCGAAGAATTCAGGATCACGGAAACGCCGCTTCCAGGCTCTTGGATATCGGCTCAAACCAGTCCACCGGCAGACGATCCTTTCTACTCAAACATCATAGGAACACAGCATCTGAACAAAGGGGATCTGGATCAAGCTCTGCAAGAATTATCCACAGCTTATGAGAAAGAGCCTGAAACGTTGGATTACGCCTTGGATTATTCAAGAGCACTTCTGATTTCCAAAGAGTTTAAGAAGGTGAGAGATATCCTTGCACCCTTTGTGGAAGCCAAAGACATGAATTTTGATCTATTTTATTACATGGGCGAAGCCTCCAAGAGAATCAACCAATACGAGGAAGCCATCTATTATTATCAGAATGCCCTTTCTTATAGGGGAAATGTGGTAGAAATACTCAATTCCATCGGCACCTGCTATCTTGAGCTGGGAAACAAGGAAGAGGCTTTGCGAACCTGGGAGAAGTCTTTGGAGGTCAATCCGAACCAGGAGACAATAAAAAAAATAGTCGAAGAACTAAAAAAGAAATGAGATCATGCATTTAACCTGGATTATTTACGGGTCGAGATTAGTGCGGATGCAAGGCATGGCGGGTGAAGCTTTGGTTATCCACCGCAAACCCGTCATAACGCAGCAGCGGTGCCGAGATTCGGCCCGCCTGAAAGGTTTATTCATTGGTTTGCTGCTTTTGGTGTTTCTTTTCTCACAAACTTATACGTTTGCCTCCGGCCAGGAACTTTTCGAGTGGGAACTCAGGGTCATTGTTGAAAAAGCGAACATTCACCTGGAGTCCGATGAGAACAGCACTGTGGCCATGACCGTTCCCCAGTCCTCGATCCTGAGGTCGTATGAAAAAGAAGGCGAGTGGTTCCGGGTGATCTTTCAACAGGAGAGCGGAATCGTGGTTATCGGGTACATCCATTCCAGCCAAGTCGAAATCATGAAGGAGAAGGTAGAGCAGAAGATTGATTTTTGGGGCGAAGAATCAGATTTTTTTAAGGGAATCGGATTGACTGTAAAAGTTTCTGTAGGCTTCAACCATATCGCTGCCGGGGAGATCAATGACGGAATCAGAGGAGTGGTGGATTATTACAAGGATCTCATGAGCTATTGGGGACAATTCTTTGATAGAGAGATTGAACCCTTTCATTCGGGTTTTGATTTTGGTGCTGATGCCATATACAGTTTGACCTCTCATATAGGAATCGGCCTTGGATTGAGTTATGTCCAGTGGGGGAATAAAAGTTGGATGCTCCTTGCAGATGTGAACTATCCTAGAAGATTCGACAGCACGCCTCGAGTCAAAGCTCTTCCCGTCAGATTGGGAGCATTTGTCACCCTTCCTATTTTCCGCAAAATTAACGTAACCTTTAACGCGGGACCGACTTATTATTTTGTCCGCTATATCTACAATATGTCATACAACCCCTATGCCGTCGTCCAAAAAGCCAGCGGCCGAGGACTGGGATTTCACGGGGGAATCGGACTGGAGCTAGAGTGGAACTCCAGATCCACCCTTTTTATCGAATATCAAGGTCGATACGCCAAATTAAACACATTCGAAGGAACCGAAGAAAAAATAATTTTTGGTGATAGGTTGAAGGAAGAAGGACCGCTTTGTTGTATGGAGTATATGGAGGGAACAGAAATAGGCCGCCGTTTGGTCGTATGTAACGAAGAAATGCTCTTGTACCCGAATGTGAAGAAGGCGGAGTTTGATCTCGGCGGGTTTGCTATTCGGGTTGGAGTAAAGGTAAAATTTTAAAGGTTTTATAAATAATATAAAAATCATTTAAGGTGGCATATTGAAATGAAAAAAAGAACTATTTCAGTCGCATTCCTGTTTATGGTTTGTGTTTTGTTTTTGGCAGGCTCTTTTGAGGAAAAAGTCCAGCTTCCTGAGGAATATGAGAAATGGCTCAAAGAGGACGTGGCCTACATCATCACTCCCGCCGAGAAAGAGGTTTTCCTAAAGCTGGAAAGCAACAAGGAGCGGGATCTCTTTATCGATGAGTTCTGGAGGCAGAGGGATCCGACTCCCGGAACACCCAGAAACGAGTTGAAAGAAGAGCACTACAACAGGATCCAATTTGTCAATGAAAGGTTCGGAAAACTTTCCCCTCTAAAAGGGTGGCAAACCGATAGAGGGAAAACATATATTATCCTGGGTTCCCCGAATCATGTGGAAAAATTCCATACCATCGATACCTATCCCATAGAGCTTTGGTATTACCACGGAGATCCCAAGCTCGGCCAGCCTCCGGTATTCCGCCTTCTTTTCTTAAGAAGAGGAGGGGCAGGAGAGTACGAGCTGTACAGCACGATGAGTGATGGGCCGAAAGATTTGGTCCACTTTGTTTTGAATGATCCCGATCAGAATACCATGTTAACCCAAGATGTCCTGATGGGAACCACACAAGAGCGTTTTGACAGTACTGTTGATGCTTTGGACCGGGAGGCCTACAAGATTCTGAAAAATAAGGTCTCCTTTGAATTGGCCGAGGCCGCTTTTTCCAACTTCCCCGGAAGAGACGGGCCTCAGAACAGACTGCCTTCTGAAATTATGGTTCAGCAAATGGAGACTCTACCATACAGGAAGGTCCAGGATGATTACGCCTATGAATTTTTGGAGCACAAAGCAGTTGTTGAAGTGAGCTATTCTGTGCACTTCATAGGTAATCGAAACCTGGTAAATGTTGTCCAGGACCCGACAGGTTTGTTTTTCGTGAACTACACCATTGTGCCGGATTCTCTTTCAGTTGACTTCTTCCAGGATAAATATTTTACCAGCCTCAGGTCGTCCCTGCGCGTGACAGATCTGGAGGGACAGACCATTTTTCAGAGAGAGCGAAATGTGCCGGTAGAGCTCAGGGATAAAGAACTTAAGATCATCGGAGAGAAATCCTTTCATTTGTGCGACTCCTTCCCCTTGATTTCGGGCCAGTACAAGCTCAACCTGCTGCTGGAAAACACAGTGACCAAGGAGTTCACCTCTTTTGAGAAGGACATTTATGTGCCTGATCCAGACTATTTGAACATGACTTTGCCCATTTTTTCCCGCCTGGTGTATAAAGATTTGCCTCAGGGACAGGCCGTGCGGGCCTATCAGATCGGCGATGTTCAGATCTACCCATCCCTGGAGAATACCTTTTATGTTAAAGATACCCTGTATGTCTTTTTCCAAATATTCGGGATGAGTTTCCAACAGAAAGAAGAGGGAGAATTGGAGTTTGTGTTTTTCAGGAGAGATCAGCCCTTCCGAACAGTGCGCAAAAAGATCAGTGAATATGAAAATGCCAAAGATTATATCGAGGAATTTTCCCTTGGGGATTTCTCTGACGGGCAGTATGCATTGAAAGTTGCCCTGCTCGATAAGGAAGGCAATGAGCTTCTGCAGGCAAAAAGGGACTTTTCTGTTACCCGCCAGCCGCAGCCCGGAGCGTGGTATGTCGCTCAGACAAATCCCCCGGTTGAGGACCCCTTTTATCATTTTGCCAGAGGTAATCAACTTCTTAACAAAAGGGAGATGGGAAAGGCGGTGGACGAACTGAGAAAGGCGCATGAGGGGAGTCCCGAGTCGGTGGAGTACGCCTTGAGTTACGGAAGGGCCCTGCTGATCGCTGAAAATTTTAAAGAAGTTATTAATGCCCTCACTCCTTATGCGGCGGCCGGAAAGGAAGAGTTCGAGCTGTTCTACTATTTGGGAGAGGCCGCAAAGCGCATCGGAGAAGCGGAGGCGGCTATCGGCTACTACCAAAAGGCCCTCACCCAAAAAGGAAATGTGGTGGAAATCCTCAATTCCATCGGGAGTTGTTATCTCGAGCTGGGGAACACGGAGGAGGCTCTGCAGGCCTGGGATAAGTCGCTGGAGATCAACCCCGACCAGAGTACAATCAGAGACGCCATCAACAAACTCAAAAAATAATTTCAATTTGGTGACAGGATACGCAATTAATAATCCATAAAAGTGCATTGAATCCAAAAAAATGGATTATTTGTCTATACCCGAGAATTCCCATAAAAATCTAACTAATTGATAATAAACATATTAGAATAAGTCCTCTCTAAAAAGGAGATTGGCATAAATATTGCTGTTACTATATATTAGCGTATAGTTGTATTTTGGTCACAATTATGTGTGAAAGTATGTGTACAAGCGAAATAATAAAAATAAGTAACGCTAAGATAGGAGGTGGTAATCAATCAGAAAAACTAACTAAGATGCATTCAAGTTGGACTGTGATAGGACTTCTTGGTTTGAAAAAAGAGCCCTTTCGCAATCCAGGGATTCAAAGTCATCCGTTGGGAGGTCGGCAATGAGGTCGAACCCCCCGGCGGGAAAAAATCAGTCCCTCTCTTTTAAAGGAAGAAGAGGGACAAAAGGAGAAAATAATGAGTAAATTCAGAATCAACTTCTTCTCACTGCTCGCAATACTTCTTCTCGTTGGATCAATAGCCGCTCAGGTACCGACTGGTAAGATTACCGGAACAATCAGCGATGACCAAGGTATTCCTCTTCCCGGCGTGACAGTTGACGCCGACAGCCCGACTCTGATTGGTTCAGCTTCGGCAACCACCGACATCAACGGAGTCTTCCGTCTGTTCGGTTTGGCCTCTGGAAGGTATACCCTAAGGTTTACCCTGCAAGGCTTTAACACCGTTGTCCGTCAAGACATCATCGTCCGTGTTCAACAGTCCATCAGAGTGGATATCGAGATGACTCCTGGTGCTATAGAAGAAGAAATCACGGTTATTGGACAGTCTCCTCTGGTCGATGTCAAGAGCACCACAAAGGGCATGACTCTGACCAGAGAGATGTTCGAGATGCTGCCCAGGGGCAGAAACTTCGACACACTGGTCACAGCGGTTCCTGGTGTTAACCAAGAACCCTATCTGGGAGGTCTTTCCGTCGACGGCGCCAGTGGTGCTGAGAACATGTACTACATCGACGGAATGGACATCACCAACATGGACCAGGGCGACAGGGACCAATCAGCAGCCTTTGAGTTTGTGGATGAGGTCCAGATTGTTGCCAGCGGATACCAGGCCGAGTTTGGTGGGTCCATGGGTGGTGTTATTAACGTCATCACCCGTGCCGGTGGAAACGAGTTCCACGGAGAGCTGATCGGCTACTATTCGGGAAGCCGCCTCGACGGCACAGAGAGAGACACCCTTCGGCTGGATCCGTTAGATCCGCTCAAAGCTGAGTATGTGAACTACCAGACCGGAGATGGATTGGACGCAGCTCTTGGCAAAGACGAGATCAACAGATATGAAGTCGGCTTCAGCCTTGGCGGCTATATCGTCAAAGACCGCCTGTGGTTCTTCGGCTCCTTTTTACCTGTCTTTAGGGATACCACACGGCACGTTGATTGGGTACCTGCAGGAACAGCTACAGCAAGTGATCATACACGGAAGCAGACCTACTGGAACGGCCAGGTCAAGCTGACCGCACAGCCTATGAAGGACCTGAGGCTGGCTGCCGCGGTTGTCAACAACTTCTACAAATACAGAGGCGATCTGCCTGCTCGAGACGGATCAGGGAACCCGGATCGAGATTATAGCGGAACGGGTTTTGATTATCCGAATATTAGCGGCACATTAACTGCGGATTATACTGTGGGATCCAACCTGTTCTTAAGCCTGCGTGGTGGTTATTTCAACAATGACCAAACCAACCAGATGCCTCCTGCTCTGGGAATCCCCAGATGGAGATTCATGAAGGAAGCCCCGGGTTATGCCAATACAAACAACCTGATGTTTACTGATATTCCTGAAAATCTCCAGCATGGAAGCGCGTGGTACAACATCTCCGCCACTGAGTTGAATCAGATAAACAAGAATATCCGGAATAGGATGGCCATCAACTTTGACACCACCATGTATATGAACCTGGGCGGTGAGCATGCCTGGAAATTGGGTGTGCAGGCTGTCCGTATCGAGGAAGATATCGATAATACGGCTCAAAATGTCTACGTCTTCCTAGGCTGGGATAGAGATTTCACCTGGTTGGATACAGGAGACACTGAAAGAGGAACCTACGGTTACTACGCTGTCCGCGGTGGAGACTCCGGACCTTACGGCACCTTTGCCAATCCCAACAGCACTCGCTGGGCCCTGTACCTGCAGGATAGTTGGACACCCAGCTTTGCCAACAACAAGTTAACGGTGAACCTTGGAGTGAGACTCGAAAAAGAGGACATCCCCAGCTTCTCCGACCTGCCCGAATACGATTATCCCCCGGTTCAGTTCGACTTCACGGATAAGATTGCGCCCAGAATCGGGTTTGTCTATGACGTGTACGGCGATGCCAGCACCAAGATTTTCGGAAGCTACGGCTGGTACTACGACGTCATGAAACTCGACATGGCTGTGGGTTCTTACGGAGGATTCAAGTGGATCAGCGACTACTACACACTGGATGACTATGACTTTACGAAAATCACAAAAGATAATGCCGGAGCCTGCGGGAGATATCTAACCACCTATAACTGGCGGGAACCTTCCTTCGACTCCACTGACCCGGATCTTCTGCCCACCCTTCAGTCAGAGCTCACTTTTGGAGCCGAGAGAAAGCTGATGGAGAATCTCTCAGCGTCTGTGCGAGTAGTGTACAAACATCTCGTGCGGACCATCGAAGACGTGGGTGTTCTTACCGCAGGTGGTGAGTCCTACTACACATCCAACCCTGGGTACGGCTACACCAGGCCTATAAGTGAAGGTGGAGAGTTTGGCGACATGTATCCAGCATGCCCAACAGCTAAACGCAATTACTGGGGTGTCAACATTGCCCTGGATAAGCGGTTCAGCGACAACTGGATGGGCGGATTCTCCTACACCTGGAGCCGACTCTATGGTAACTACGCTGGTTTGGCCAGCTCCGACGAGTGGGGAAGAAACGATCCCAATGTCGAGAGGTACTGGGATCTTTGGTGGCACATGTGGGATAGGAATTTGGACGAGATCGTAGGCAACCTCAACACCGACCGGCCCCACCAGTTCAAGTTCTACGGTTCCTATGTTTTCCCGTTTGGTTTGACCCTGGGAACGGTTATCAATGCCATGAGCGGAATTCCTATAACCAGGGAGCTGCACACCGGATTGGAAGGATATTATCCGGATGGCCGCTTGACCGACGGACGTGCTCCTTTCCTCTGGTTTGCCGACCTGTATGCCGAGTACAACCTGAAGGTCACGGATCAATACAGAATCCAGTTGAGCATCAATGTGGACAATGTTTTTGATATATCTACTGCCCGTCGTGTGTACGCCATGATGAACCAGACATCCGCTGTGCTGACCGACGCGGAAAGACTGGCTGGATGGACATACGACAATGACGCCCACACCGTCACCACCAATGCCAGAACGTTGACCTACCTTGCTGATCCCCGGTTCTTGAAGGAAATGGCTTATTATCCTCCCCTCTCAGCTCGAATCGGAATCAAGTTCATCTTCTAATTATTCTGTAGCTTAAGGAAGTACAAAACCCCCCTCCCGGGAAGCCGGGAGGGGGGTTTTTTTGTCATTGCAAACTCCTCCATGTCATTGCGGGTGATCTTCTTTGTTATTACTAATGAAGTGAAGCAATCCCATTATAAAGAATGCAGGTATTCTCTTGATGGATTCTAAGGACTGAGGGTGCTGTCTATTTTAACTTAGCAATATACTCCAGGATGTTTTGCACTGTTGGCGCTTCTGGCGAATTCGGATCCATCTCCAGGAATTTTTTAAAGTTCGCTTCGGCTTTGCTGTAATCGCCTTTGTTGAGATAGACATAGCCCAGCTTTAAGTAGGGAAGAGGCCAGTCGGGCTTGATCTGGGTGGATATGGTGAAATAGTGGATTGCCTCGTCAATTTTCTGAGTGGAAAAATAGATCTCCCCCACGTTGTAGGCCAAGATTTCATTTTCCGGGTAAGCCTCGATGGACTGCTCGAAGTAGCTCTGGGCCTTTTCAAAGTCCTGTATCTTGAAATAGCACTCGCCGATTCCAGCTAGAGCCCTGGCTGTCATCTCTTTTCCCATCGCTTCATCTTCCTTTGCCAGTTCGAGGACTTTTTGGTAATTTTCCAGGGCCTGGTCAGTATCCCCTTTTTCCCGGTAGCAGTCACCGATGCTGGCATAAGCTTGGTAGGCTTCGGGATTTTGTTCCAGAAACTGCTGCATGAGCGATATGGCCTCATCGTATTTTTGCTCCTTGAACAAGACGTTGGCTTGTTCCAGCATATTCAAAGAGCCTTGAATTTTGAGTAATGCACCCCCTCCTTCAATTTTTTTCAAGCTCAGGGTCACACTGGGATTTCGTTCGAGCTGCAGCACGTATACTTCCGAGAAGGATGGGATATAACCGTCTTTTGATGCGGTCACCTTCCACATGCCGGTGCCCAAGCCCAGAACAGCCCATTCACCTTTTTTATTGGAGGTGGCCTCTTTTTTAAGTTCCATATTTTCTATGAATTCACAGACAATTTTCGCTGATGGGATGCCGTTTTGGCTCTCATCCACGACCGAGCCGGATAACCGGCCTTTTCCCCTTCCAGCCTGGGCCCATGCACAGCCGGCTAAAAAGAAAGAAATGATGATCCATATGAAGGCTCGTTGGTATGATTTCCTGAACATCTTGTCCTCCTTAATAGATAGAAACCGTTTCTCTTAAACTGTAAATTTGATTGTTCTGCTTATCCGGTTCTGGTCTTCTTTGTTTTCGAGTTCGATGGTAATCGAATACTCTCCGGATTCGAGGCTGGTGGAAAATTGCATCACATAATCTTCTCCCAGAACCTCCTCCAGGTTTTCCTCGGCAAAGGATATCGGGTAGTCGTTTTTCTTTTCCCAGACGCGATTTCCCGAGGAATCGAAGATTTGAAGTGATACGGCTAAGGTGGTTTCCCAAATACCCTCTTTTTCCTCGAACCATATGCCTTCGTAGGGAATGAGAATCCGGAAGATGACTTCCCCTTCATCGGTTTTTTGAATCTTATGGTGAAAGTCAAAGACAATATCTTTTTTGGCGATCTTGGGTTTCTCGGCCATCTGGGCGCGGTTTATTTCTGCGATATGCTGGGCACCAAGTGGAGTGAGCTTGTAGTCTCCGTTCCAGTCGGTATCGACAAACACGATAGGGAAAAAACCGTAGTACCAGACCTCTTCCGGGAAATCATAATATTCGCGTCCCCTCGGGTAGGTATAACGCTCCATAGGGGGGCCGAGCAAGATATAGACTCTTCCTCTGTCCTGAAGCCATCCTGGACCGCCGCCCTTAAAAAGCAGGTTCGCCATTTCGATCCGCTCGAAATATTCTTTCTTGAACTCGTTCTCTTCTGTATCCGGGTCCGGGTCTCTTTTTCCCCAGAATTCTTTGATAAAAGCCTCTTTTTCTGAGGGTGGAAGATTAAGGAATATCTTTCGCTCTTGCCTTGTGATGAGATATCTCACCTTGGAGTAGAATTCTTTGCTGTCTGGATCGAGGTTTTTCTCCAGTTTATGCATCGCACAAAACCCCAGGAATCCCAGGAAAAACAAAATAAGGGAGAAATAAGAGATCGTTTTTCTCATTTCTGCCTCTTTATGGATTCAACCGTCTTTTTCAGATCCTCCTGATTCGGTTTGATTTCCAATGATTTCTCCCAGGCAATCAAAGCCTCTTCCATGTTGCCCAATCGGTAATAACATTCCCCTGTGGAGTTTAGAATCTGAATGTTGGTGCCAAAACGGGTAAGATAGTCTTTGTAATAGGCTATGGCCTCCGCGTATTCCCCCAGCTCCTGGCATGATTTACCCAATACAGACAGGAATTCGTATTTTTCCTGTTTCTTCAAAAAAGGAAGAGCGATTTCTTTGACATTCCGGTATTCCTTCTCAGCAGAGAGAATCCGGGCGAAATCCAGGCCGTATTTGGCCGATTGCGATTGTTTTCTGAATGCTTCTTCCAGCAGGGAATGCGCTTTTTGCAGCTCTCCTTTGTTTTGGTATTGGAGGCCCAGGATGTTGGCATAAAGGGGATCATCCGAGGAAGGCATGGGAAAGGAAAGCACCCAAGGTCTGGGAACGGTCGGCCGCAGGGAGATGTAGAAGTGACCCTGGGAAAAGAGAACCTCTTTGTTGTTATCATCAAGTAAAGCAACTCTGATCTTGTAGTTGGCCGGCGGATAATCTGCGAGCGGGAATTCTTCCAGAAAATGGGTTTTGTCAGGATAGTCAGCAATCTTTTTAGAAAAAGAATGAATTTTCTCTTCTTCTTTGAACAGTGAATATTCCAGGGTTCCCTGGTCTGACAATTCTTCGGTAAGGCCGAAGATCTGGAAGAAGAGGTAGAGAGTCTCGTTTTTTGAAAAGTCGTTTCGGGGAGATGGCACAAGTTGCGTGCTTCCGATCAGCAGAGGCTTATTCTTTCCTTTGTATTTGGAATCCTCGACAATCCTGTTGGCAAATGTCAGGTCGCTCATGATAAGAAAAGAAGCCTCAGGGATGGTGAAGGAAACTTCAAAGGAAGTGAATTCTTTGGATATGGTGTTTTTCATCAGTAAATCAAATTTATAGTTTCCTTCAACCAAAGGAAACAAATCCTGAAAGCTGAACAGTTTTTCGCGGATGCTGTCGAGCTGGTTTTGATTGAGTTTGATGGGGACTCTCCGGTCGTACTGATAAACAGTTTTTCCTTCCAAGTCAGAGACTTTGCCATTGACTTCAAAATTGCTGTAGTATTGGTCTCCTACATTTTCTATAGAAAATTTGCTGGGTTCGATGAGATAGTGGACAAAGAACATGCCTGATTTATCTTGGATTACCCTCACCAAGGCATCATTGTCGATGTAATTGGCGGAGTAATCGACCTCGATGAAGTCTTTGTACTTGAGGAGCTTTTCCGCGTAAGCATCTTTGACTTTCTCATGAGGGGCGGTGGGAATCATCTGGGAAATGAGAATCTCCGAGGCTAAAGACGGAGAGGGCAGGTGTTGGGCTTCGCTGGGGAGCAGAGTCAAGGAGATGCCGGCGACAGTAGGTTCTATTCCCATAAGTTCCCGGTAAGCGGACAGATAATCTATGGAATCTCCCTTGAAATGGATGAGCAGGTGTTGGGGCCCGAATTTTATGGGCGAGTACATCTCGTACTCACCGATTCCGCCTCTTTTGAAGAAGACCACATTAAAGGTATTGGGGAGTCCGTACTCGGCCATGCCGTTGTAAAACCAGATAATTGTGGGATAGATCTCAGATTCATTTTCAAACCTTTCAATCGTATTTGGCTCACCCAGGGTGATGTAGATCCGTCCTCTTACTGTCCGCCAGCCCGGCCCCGGTGATGCCCGGCCGAATGTTTGATTGGCATAGCTGATGCGGCGGTAGTGCTCTTCTTTATATTCATTTTCAGGTGTATTGGGATTGGGGTCTCGCTGTTTCCAGAAGGCCTCGATGAACATCTTCCGTTCTCTATCGCTTTCAAGCTGGAGGAAGACATCTTTTTCCTTGGGAGTGATGATATAGACGACCTCTTCCTCCAACCAGACCCTGTGGTTTTCCGGCAGGTCTTTGGGAGATTTTTTCTTGGGATTCCCGAGGGCAGGAAACAAAAAAATAATGCAGAGAAACAAAGATGTAAAAATATGTCTTTTCAATTGTTTTCCTTCCAAATATCATTATAGAACTTTGGAAAAAAATGTGCAAGACGTCCATTCGGTGACCAGTCCATTCGTGGTGAAGGACCACAACTTCATGCGCTGTGCCTTGCATCTGCAGCAAGCTCGACTCGTGAATAACCCA
>AWNV01000056.1 GCA_000493965.1 Candidatus Aminicenans sakinawicola JGI OTU-1 | reverse complement strand
AGTAGTTTCAGGCGGAATCCACCGGGGAAGAGAGTTTAATGCAGCCAATGCACTTTCTTCCGAGGCTATAGGAACTTTTAATTGGTACTTCTGATCAGGCGTGGATTTGTACCGCAGTTCAGGATTTAAGTCAGCCAATTCATCTTCGCCGAGTCCGAGTTTTTTTGAAAGGGAAGAGAGTTTGACAGCCTGTTTGACTGTAATAGTCTTGTATCTTAAAGGCGAGTCTGGCACAGGAAGATTCATTCCGTATTTTTCTGGATTGTTGATGATCAATAAGGTTGCAATAAAGCGGGGAACAAAACGTGCAGTTTCTGTGGGAAGCATAGGATAAAGATCCCAGAAGTTGTCAAGGTAGTTTATACGCTGTGCCTGGATGACACGTCGGACTCGAAATTCTCCACAGTTATATGAAGCCAGTGCGGTCGTCCAGTCTCCGAAAAAGGAGTGGAGTTCTTTCAGATATTTTATGGCTGCGCGAGTAGCTTTTTCAGGATCCATCCTTTCATCTATCCATCGGTCTCTCTTGAGGCCGTAGCGGTATCCTGTTGAAGATATAAACTGCCAAAGACCAAGTGCTCTTGCCCGTGAATAAGCCCTGATTTTAAATCCGCTCTCAATAATTGGCATCCATGAGAGCTCTTGAGGCAAGCCTTCTTTTTCAAGTTCTTTAAGGATTATTTCCCTGTAGCGGCCCGAACGCTTATATGATGATTTAAAATATTTTTTTTCTTTTGTCTGGAAACTTTTAATTTCCTTGAGGACATATTTATTTTCAATAAGGGGAATAGTCTGGTAGTTTTCTCCAATAACAGTAGCCTGGGAAGCATAAATCTCCTGGATTCTCCTGGCGATAAGAAGTCTCAAATCAGTTTTTTCCTGAATTAGCGGTGAGTCATGAGGTAGTTCAATATCAATGATGAGCCTATAGGCTTCATCGAGTGCGGTAAGGGCTGTATCCATATCGCCCTGATCCCAGGCAATCTTGGCATCCTGGTATGCATTCATCGCTTCTTCGAGCAATTCTGAAGGGTCTTTTTTCTGTTCTTCTTCAGGTTCCTCTTGAAGAGCTTGTTTGTAAACAATCGTATCATTGTTTTCTTCAAAGTTCGGAATAGGCTCTTCTTTTATTGTGACCGGGTTGATTTCCTCTTTGGGTTCAGGCGGTGGAGAGGCTTTTATGTCTTCGATGACAGGTCTTCGATAAGAAGAGCAATTCAATGAAAAGAGAATAAATATTATAGTGAAAAAAATTGTAAGAGTGTGTTTGTGATTTTTCAATTTTAACCTAAAAGGGAATATTTATAGCATTCCATCATAATTTAGTCAAAGGTATAAGGTGCATTTTTTTCATGCTGTTTTATACTTACCGGTTCTAGAGTGCCAGTTCCAGGCGGTTTTGATAATGCATTCTATGCTGGAGTGGTGAAGTTCCCATCCGAGCAGTTGCTCTGCATTTTCCTTTGATGCCAGAAGCACAGGAACATCCCCTTTTCTCTTCGGTTTCTTTTTATAGTGGACTTTTTTGCCAGTGATTTCTTCACATTTTTTTATTACTTCCATGACAGAATACCCTCTGGTTGTTCCAAGATTAATAAATTCACTTTGGGAGGCGGCAAGAAGCTTTTTTAATGCAAGAACGTGTGCTTTTGCCAGGTCGGTGACGTGAATATAATCCCTGATTGCAGTACCATCTGGAGTCGGAAAATCTGTTCCAAAAATGTTGAAATGGAATTTTTCCCCTAAGAGAAAAAGCAGAATGTTAGGAATAAGATGGGTTTCTGGCTCGTGCATTTCTCCCAGTTTGCCTTCTGGGTCAGCACCTGCGGCATTAAAGTAACGCAGGGAAATAAATTTCAGTCCGTAAGCCTGCTCATAATCCTGGAGTATTTTCTCGATGAAGTACTTTGTACGGCCGTACGGATTAAAAGGGTTCAAGGAATGAGACTCCATGATAGGAGTGGTTTCTGGAATGCCATATACAGCTGCACTCGAAGAAAAAATAAACTTATTTACATTTGCCTCCATCATAGTTTCAAGAAGATTCAGGGTGCTTATAAGGTTATTGATATAATATCTTTGGGGGTTTGCATAAGACTCCCCGACGCTGATCAAAGATGCAAAGTGAAGAACAGCATTGATTGAATTTGAGTCAAAAACTTTCTTAATGGATCTTTTATCCATTAAATCCCCGGTAACGACATTTTTTCCTGCAATGAGTTCTTTTTTGCCAGTGGAAAAATTATCAAAGATAATAGGATCGAAGCCTTCCTTGATGAGTTTTTTTACGGCATGAGAGCCAATATATCCTGCCCCACCTGTGACGAGGGTTTTCATTGGATTTCCTCTTTTATTATCTTGCCTGCATTTTTAAGCCCCTCGGTTTTTGTATCAAACTCGTTGTCAAGCTGCAGTTGATACAGTTTTTTGAGGATCTTTCCCATGATAGGCCCGGGGGATACGCCCATTTTTAACAGGTCACGGCCCAAGATGAGAGGCTTAATACTCTCTTTGGATATTTTTAACTCTTTGAATTTTCCCAGAAGCCACTGGCCTTCTTCATCAATTTGGCTGATGGGTTTGTCATTTCTTCCAGATCGGTCGGCTACATCAAGATATATAAGGAGTTCGATTTCTCCATTTATGTCTGCAGCAAGGCGGTTGAATGCTTTTTTCGTAATGACTTCCCTGTTTTGCCAAAGTTCCGACGGTCGGTGGTGGCATCTTATAAGAGAGAGAACGATTTCTCTCAGGTTGTAACCGTTCCAGGAAAAAATTTTAAAGCGGTCAAAGATATTTTCTGTAATTTTTGCACTGGCAATATCATGTCTGTTGTTTGTAACAACCATTCTTCCCTTTTTGAACTCCCACTCAGCGGTTTCTGGCTTTCCAACGTCATGGAAAAGAGCAGCTAGGAGAAGAGCAAGTTTTTTATCTTCTTGCAGTTTAACTTTATCTGCCAGTCTTTTTGCCTGATCCAGGGTTATCTTTGTATGATGCCATACTGTATGATGGCCGTAGCTATCTTTCTCTGGGTGAAATATGGGGTCCTGGATTGAGAGAGTGAGAGTGTGGAGTTCTGGGAAGATCTGCCGGAGAGCACTCAGCATGAATAATTCTTCAAGCCCTACAGATGGAACAGGTGAATAAAGGAGCAGCTTAAACAATTCCTGGGTTATTCTCTCTACACTCAGGCCGGTTAAATTTATATTTTTTGATGACTCGTAGACTCTAGGATCTATAGAAAAATTCAGCACTGATGCAAAGCGTGCTGCGCGGAGAACACGCAGCGGATCTTCAGGAAAAGCTCTTGAATTAGTCAATCTGATTATCTTTGCCTTGACATCTTTTTCGCCTTGAAATGGATCGATAAGTTCATTGTCGCTGAGCCGTAATGCTATGCTGTTGCAGCGGAAATCCCGTCTTTTGAGGTCTTCCTCGATAGGAATATCAGGGTCGGCAGAGATAACAAAATCTTTATGCCCCCTGATTTCGATTTCTTTTGGTCTGTCTTTTCTTGGAAGAGCTATATCATATGTTCTTCCTTTTATAGTGAATTTGATTACTCCAAAACTTTTACCTACAAGGTCAATTTTTCCAAAAGGGGCCAGTTTTTCAACGATTTTTTCAACAGCGTGATGCGTAATCAGGATATCAATTCCTTGATCAGATGCATTCTCCAGGATTAGATCGCGTACATACCCTCCAACAGCATAAACATCCCCCCCCGAAATTCTTAATGAACATTTCCTTTTCTCGAAAAGCTTTTTGTAATTCTCTCATAATTTATATTGTATATCACCTCTATAATAAATTCCAAATTTATTATAGGCAGTTTAGGGTGAAAAAAAACGTTGTACAAAAAATATGATTGGAGTATACTCCGCCATTTTATACGGCTGATATCTATTTAGCAGCAAATCATATAAAATATAACAAGGTAGAAGTCCAATGAGTACAGAAATAGCTAAAATGAGGAATATCGGGATAAGTGCCCATATCGATTCAGGAAAGACAACGCTGACGGAAAGAATCCTGTTCTATTGCAAGAAGATACGCAAAATTCACGAAGTGCACGGGAAAGATGGAGTGGGTGCGACCATGGATTCCATGGAATTGGAAAAGGAACGAGGGATTACAATTGCTTCCGCCGTCACCAATGTCCAGTGGAGCGGCCATTCAATCAATATAATTGATACTCCCGGCCATGTTGACTTTACCATAGAGGTGGAAAGGGCGTTGCGGGTCCTGGATGGGGCAATACTGGTGTTGTGTTCGGTTGGGGGTGTACAGTCGCAATCCATTACTGTTGACCGGCAGTTAAAGCGCTATAATGTCCCACGTATCGCATTTATTAACAAGTGTGACAGGGTCGGGGCCAACCCCTATAATGTAAAGGAGCAGCTGATAGACAAGCTCGGGCATAATGCTGTGTTGATGCAGATACCCATCGGCCTGGAAGACAAGCATGAAGGTGTTGTAGACCTGGTTGCGATGAAAGCGATTTATTTCGATGGTCATGAGGGAGAAACAGCCAGGATAGAAGATATCCCGGAGGTTCTGAAAGCAGATGCGGAAGCAAAGCACGAAAGAATGCTGGATGCTGTTTCCATGTTTTCCGATGAACTGATGGAAGCCGTATTGGAAGAACGTGTTACCGAAGAACTCATACATGATGCGGTTAGAAAAGGAACACTCTACCAGGAACTTACGCCAGTGTTCATGGGCTCAGCTTACAAAAATAAAGGGGTCCAGACCCTGTTGGATGCCGTGGTGCGTTACCTTCCTAATCCCGGAGAAGTCGACAGCTTAGCTCTTGACCTGGATAAAGACGAGCAGGAAGTAAAGATTAAATCCGATTCTGAAGCGGGCTGTGTAGCCCTTGCTTTTAAACTGGAGGATGGCCCCTACGGGCAGTTAACTTACATAAGGATCTACCAGGGGAGTATTAAAAAAGGAGATGAACTTCACAACTCCCGCACTGGTAAAAATTTTAGAGTCGGCCGGCTCGTCCGTATGCATGCCGGCAGCATGCAGGATATCGAATGGGCTGGCAGCGGTGAGATTGTCGCTCTTTTCGGCATTGCCTGTGCTTCCGGAGACACTTTTGTCCAGCCCGGATTAAATTATTCCATGACATCTATTTACGTGCCTGAGCCGGTTGTTTCACTGGCAATAACCCCAGTCAACAAGAAATCAGCGGACAACATGACAAAGGCCCTAAAACGATTCGTAAGAGAAGACCCGACTTTCCAGACATATGTAGATCCTGAGTCTAAACAGATGATAATTCAGGGCATGGGAGAACTTCATCTGGATGTATATGTGGAGCGTATGAACCGGGAATACCAGGTTCAAGTCGAGACCGGGAAGCCGGGGGTGGCTTACCGTGAGACCATCACCCGACGAGCCGATTTTGATTATACTCATAAGAAGCAGACCGGAGGAGCTGGTCAGTTCGGACGTGTTGTCGGGCACATAAAACCCCTGGCTGAAGGTAATTATGAGTTTGTAGATGAGGTAAAAGGAGGACATATTCCCAGGGAATTTATACCATCATGTAACAAGGGTTTTCAGTCCGCGCTTGCTAAAGGATGTCTGATTGGCTTTCCGATAGTCGGAATAAAGGTAACGGTGAATGATGGACAATCCCATCCGGTTGATTCCTCGGACTTGGCCTTCCAGACTGCTGCCAGAGAAGCCTTTAAACAGGCTTATATGAAAGCTGGGCCGTGCATCTTGGAGCCTATCATGAAGGTTTCTGTCGAAGGACCTTCTGAGTTTACCGGGAATGTTTTTGCCAGCATTAACAAGAGACGTGGAGTTATTGTCAGTGCTGTCGAAGACGGTACGTTTGCGCGTGTCGACGCTGAAGTACCCCTGAGTGAAATGTTCGGTTATGCAATGACCCTTCGTTCATTGACCCAGGGTAAAGCAGAATTTACTATGGAATTCCGGAAATACGGCAGGATTCCCGAAAATATTGTTGAAGAACTAAAGGCCGAATATGAAAAAACAAGAAAAGATTCAGCCTCAAAAAAACATAGGAGCTTTAAAGTATGATCAAAGCGGAACTTATTAAAAGAAGCCCCTTGAGGATTTTGGAAAAAGCCATTCAAGGAGGATTGGGAAAAGGCAACATCGGTGTCCTGGCCTCAAGAAAAGGGGTTGGAAAGACGGCATGCCTGGTGCATATCGCAACGGACAAGCTTCTCCAGGAAAAACCTGTGATCCACGTGTCGTACTCAAGCCATGTCGATTATATAATCAACTGGTATGAAAATATTTTCAAAGAGATAGCCAAAAAACGAGGCTTGGAATCAGCCATCGAGATCCATGATGAGATAATTAAAAACCGTGTGATAATGAATTTTCGTCAGGACGGTGTACTTACGAAGCATATTCTGAAAAGTCTGGAAGTCATGATTCGGGATGGACAGTTCGCTGCAGAGACTCTCATTGTGGATGGATACGATTTCTCTCAATCCAGCCCCGAAGACTTGAGGAATTTCCGCGAGTTTGCCGAAAGAATGGGCCTGGAAGTGTGGTACAGCGCTTCGCTAAAAGGTGACGAGCCCCTCTTTGATGAGCAGGGTGTACCTTACATGCTTGAAAAGTTTCTGGAAGAAATCGATGTCCTTATCTCCATCGGCTTTAAAGACGAGTACGTGAGGCTTAATGTCGTGAAAAACCATGGCCAACCTGCGCCAGGAGAACTGCCGCTTAAACTGGACTTGAAGACATTACTTATTGCAGAAGACAAATAGTCTTTCTTCTTACAGCTTTTCCAGAATAAATTTTGGAAATTGTGCTCTGGCTCATGTAACTTATAGATATAAAATAAATTAAACTAATAATAGAAAGGTAAATTCATCTACTTAATTTGGTGGTTCATTACATGTTTGAAAGCGCTGCTTCTTTCAATAGCGAATGAATACGAAAATAACAGGATCATGTCCCGTATTTTCCATGCCCATTATTTTCCAGGTCTTGTCCTAATATTTGACTCAGGTACTCATTTTTGCGATGAGCCAGAAAAATAGCTGAGCGAGGCTTCTTTAGAACATAATAATTCTTGATTATAGGAACGAATTTATATTATTTTAGAATTGTTAGGTAACCTGGATTATTCACGATTCAAGGTTGCCGCAGATGTAAGGCACAGCGCATGAAGCTGTGGTTGTCCACTGCAAATGCGCTGTAACGCCGCAGATCCGGTAAGATCGACTTGCCAGAAGGGTAAAAAATGCCGATAATAGATTTAAAATTTATTATATAATTGATATAGAACAAAGTAGTTCTGAGAATTTCATTGAGAACGATTCTGGCTAGTTTATATTGCTTCATGGTATCGACAGTTTTTATGAATAATTCAGGGTAAGCAATTGGCTGTTCATCCCGGAAAATGGTCCTGGGAATTTTTGGGAGGTTCTTTTTGAGCTTTAAAGAAAAAAGAAAACTAGCAGCTATTATGTTTACCGACATAGTCGGATACAGCAAACTGAGCCAGAAAGATGAAGCTCTTGCTCTTAAACTTTTGGATCGGCACTGCCGTATGATGCGCCCTCTTTTTCCAAAACACGGCGGTAAGGAAATAAAAACAATTGGCGATGCCTTTCTTGTTGAATTTGAAAGCGCTGTTGAAGCTGTAAAATGTGCGGTCGAAATCCAGGGCAGTATAAACAGGCTGAACAATTCGATTCCTGAAAGGGAAAAAATTCAAATCCGTATTGGCATTCATGTAGGTGATATTATCCAGCGCGAAGGCGATATATTAGGGGATGGAGTAAATATAACATCCCGCATTGAACCTCTGGCTGAGCCTGGAGGAATATGCCTTACAGACCAGGTGTTTGCTCAAATCCGCAATAAGATCGATGTACCTGTGGTCAGCAAGGGAAAGCATAAATTGAAAAATATTGAATCTCCTATTGATGTATACCGGGTGGTATTACCGTGGGAAGATTTGCCTTCAACAAAAACCAAGCCCTTTCTTACCCTGCCGTCTTTTTTATGTGGGAATAGAAAATGGCTGCTTTCCCTCTTATTAAGTGTATTTGCCTGTGGGATTATTGCAGTGTTTCTCGTATCAAGGAAGCCCTCATGGCCCGTTTTGACCAGGGCAGGCCAGATAAAAGCAATTGCTGTGCTGCCGTTAGAAAATTTTTCCGCCGATACTGAACAGGAATATCTTGCTGACGGAATGACAGAAGCATTGATTTCTGAATTATCCCGGATCAGGGCCCTGCACGTAATTTCCCGGACATCGGTAATGCGTTATAAAAAAACAAATAGATCACTGCGGGAGATCGCCAGTGAATTGAATGTGGATGCAGTGATCGAAGGCTCGGTCCAGTTGGCAGGAGGACGAATACGGGTAACAGCACAGTTGATCGAAGCTGAAACAGACCAGCACCTATGGGCCAATAATTACGATAGAGACCTGAGCGATATTCTGGTGCTTCAGAGTGAGGTAGCGCAGGAAATCGCACAGGAAATAAAAGTAACAATAACACCGGAAGAACACGCAAGGATGGCTGACCTCAAGCCTGTTAAACCTGAAGCCTATGAGGCCTATCTCAAGGGCCGCTTTTTTATTAATAAGGTTACTGAAGCAGCTGTGAGAAAGGGAATTGAATATTTCGAGCTGGCTGTTGAGAAAGACGCTGATTATGCCCTTGCTTATGCGGGGCTTGCCGAATCATACGATATCCTCACAACAGCAGGATGGATGCTGCCAGAAGATGGCTGGCCTGAGGTAAAACAGGAGGCGATCAGGGCTTTAAGCCTAGATGAAACACTGGCAATGCCTCATACATTGCTGGGAGAAGTCAAATTTGTAGTTGATTGGGACTGGAAAGGAGCTGAAATAGAATATAAACGTGCCATTGAACTCAATCCCGGCCACGCGATCGTCCATCAATATTATGCGATTTTCCTATCAGCAATGGGACGGCATGATGAAGCAATCAGCGAAAACAGGCATGCCCTCCAGCTTGACCCGCTTTCCCTCAGTATTAACCAAAGCCTGGGAGCGCTTCTGCGCTATGCCCGCCGCTATGATGAATCAATACAACAGTTAAATAATACGCTCAGCCTGGACCCTAACTTTGCCTTTGCCCATTTATCTATAGGAAGAACATACCTGAATAAAAAAATGTTTAAAGAGGCTGTTGAAGAGCTTGAAGAAGCAGCTCTCCTTACAGATAACAGCACGACAGTAATTGTGGATTTGATCCGGGCCATTGCCCTGTCAGGCAAACCGGAAAAGGCGGAAAAACTTTTTAATGACCTGATGTTACCATCAGAAGAGAAATATTTATCACCGTATAATAAGGCACTAATATACTGTGCTTTGGGAAAAACGGACCGTGCCTTCGAACATCTGGAGAAAGCTTACGAAAGACATTCAAACAATCTTGTTTTACTCAAAATCGACCCTAGATTTGAAAACATACGATCACGCCCCCGGTTTAAATCCTTGATGCGGAAATTGCACTTGTAATAATGAGTGGGAACCTGGAAATTAGTCCTGAAATTCTCGCAGGGGAGAAAAATCAATGTCCGGCCTGTCGAATGTATTGCTTCCAATAATTTGGTTTGTAAAATCCCTCCGCCAGTAGTAATTATGCCCGGCTTCCACCTTCCACTTTTCACCAGTATCAGGGTCAATAACATCTGTTACGCCCAGAATGTAGTTTGAAAACCTACGGTTCGTATTGTCCAGGACAGACTGCCTTGACCAGTAAGAATCATTGATTATATTAGAAATCTCCTGGCTGGTTTGGGAAACGATTTGCGATACATTGCCTGCTAATTGCTGCTGGGAAGAAAGCCAGCGAGGATTCATTTTCATACTCCGAAACATATGGTCAGATATCTGGCGTACAGTGTCGGTTTCTGCAGCAGGGCAGGAATAAATGACCATGAGCGTCACTGACCAGGTGCCTGATTGAGTCCCTACGGATTGGGCAATCTGGGTCAGGGCCATTCCGTAACCGACATATGGTTGCGAATTTTGTTCAAAGCTAAAGGCGGCTTCCCCGGCATGTAGAGTAAAAGAGATGCCGTAAGACATTAATTGGCTGTAAATTTGGTTAAAAGATGCTGCTATATCAGGCCGGTTTTTCTGGCTTACAATCTTAAAGTTGGCTAGGCTGTGGCCAAAATTACTTTGCAGGTATTCTGTTATAAAATAAAATCCCGGTGTGTATCTTTTTACCATCATCTTCACGCCATACCCGGGAGAGTACCAGGTGCCTTCTCTGAATCCAGCCATTGCCAGTATGGGACTGGGCACGGTAAAAACAGGGATATTGCTATCATTAAATTGAATTAATATTTTCTGGTCAGGGGAAACTGCACGGAGAACATGAACAAGATCAACCGCTGCTCTGCGGAAAGTTCCTCCCCCCACTGTCCACCCCTGGGGTACTTCCAGGCTGAAAGCCTGTTCCCGTGTATCTTGCCAGTTCCGGTATTGAATTTGGGGCTCAGCGGCAGCCTGGGTCGGGTTTTTTTCAGGCTTTTCGAAACGAAAAGATTCCAACATGGATATCATCTGTTCTTGGTGTTCTTCAAAAGTCCCCTCCGGAGAAGCTATTACATAAAGGATTCCGCTTTTTCCCTGAGCGGAACAGAGGGCTATCCCTTGATAGGGCTTATTCTCTCTCTTGAAAGTAAATTTTGCTGCTGCTTCATCAGGTAGTTTCCGGATCTGTCCGGTCTTTTCAATGGCAGCCTCAGTGAAGAATTTTGAAAGCTGGGGTAGATTTTGCTGAAGCCAGGAACGGCTCTGCACGGCTCTTTTAAGGAAGAAGGGGTGAATAAGGATAAATGACCCGTCCGTCCTCTCCTCTTTAGATGAAATCCAAATGTAGGCTTTATCCAGAACCTGCGCGTGCCAGTCCGCAGGGTGTTTAAGCGCAAATCCCTCCGAGTACCTTTTGTCTATTATTTTTTGCCCCGACTGGCAGTAAGTGAAAAATAAAATAAGCAGAAGAAAGCAGGAAAGGAAATAAGCCCTGTTTTTATTGCTAAAAATATTCATGTGTCTCATCCTTTAATTTGCCTCACTGAACGGAAACAGCCATCTAGATTAAAAAAAGATTTTCAAGCCAGCTCCTGCCTTAAACCCTCCAAGATTTATCTGAGGGCCGGGAATATCCGTTCCTGTTTCAAAATCTGCTTTTCCGCCTATGTAATGGGCAGTAGCGTAGAGGGCAAAATTCTTTCCAAAATAAAAAAGCACATTCGTGCCTCCGTTAAATCCAAAAACATTTTTGGAAACTTCTGTGCTGTTCACTGATACTGAAACGGAATCGTAGGGATAGGACTCCGTAAAGCTCATTTCTGTAATGATATTAGCTGTCGAAAGAATATAAGCTGGACCAGCAAAAATATCTAAACCGAACCTTCTAAACCTTAAACTGTACACAAAGTTTAAAAGTATGGAGTTTTCACTCACTTTATAGGATCCGGCCCCCTCTCCCAGGCGATTGGCCTCAAAGAGAAGAGGATGAGGAATGGAGGCAGAGTAAATTCCATCCAAGTTTCTTGATGAAATATCCGCACCCAATTCTACGCCAAGAGAATCACTGAACATGTAACCAACAGCAAAGTTTATTGGATTGCCTTTATGGAGGCTATAATCAATGCCTGCACTCGCTGTTTCATAGTAAATATCTTGGTACCATGGGAGGTTTATCGTTTCTTCTGCAAAGCCCATACTGTAATTGGCCCGGATGTATATCTTTTTTTCAGCTGTTTTTTCCTGATACTCTGGAGCTTTTACCTGTGTTACTCTTTGTTTGGAGCTTTTCTCCTTGGCCGGCATTTTTTTTGGCTCATTTTTTCTTGTGGTTATTTTAGATTCGGCTTCTTCTACGACATCAACAATATTCCGGTGAATGTACCCTCTTAGTTGCGATTTAATTCCTTGTTGAGGGATGATAACAAGATACCAGTTTCCTTCTTTTCCAATGGCATCGAGCAATGTCCCTTCAGTTACTTGCGTGATTATTTTGCTGTTTGTAGAGGGGCCTTTTCTTATATTGGCTACTGAGGTGTTTACTTTTAACTTTATAATGAGGATGTCTTCTTCAACCTCTTTAGGAAAAATTATGCCTGCAAAAATAGCTAACATAAAAAATAGGCCTGCAATCTTTCTCATTTTCAACTCCTTAATTTACAATCCAGCCAATCGCTTCCATGCTACGGACAGTTTGCATGTATTCATTACTGTTGCCTCCGTAAATAGAATATGCTGTGTCGAGCAACGCATTGGCTGCATCAATGAACCAAGAGTTTTTTGTCATATAATAAACAAAAGCTCTATAATATATAGCTGCTGCCTTATCGATTCCTATTCCATTCACATAGACATTTGAGACTCTGTTAACGCCTCCGTTGGCAAGCAGGTAAAATGCATGTGCGTAAATTGTTGCATTTAAATGAACGCCTCCGCTATCTAACTCGTAGGGTACTTCATATTTTTGGGAGAGATGGCAAGGGTCAGGATATCTCGAGTCTCCCATCTGTGAATTAGTATTTGGGTCTGCCAGATTCCTGCATCCTGAAATGCTATAATAAGGAGCAGCATCCTCGCCTATATACCAGTCTGCCATGTATAATCCATTTCCTTCAGGATACAAGTAAAATTCTGCAGTTGTCCCCATAATATCTGAAAATGATTCATTCAGTGCTCCAGGTTCAAATGCATACACAAGATTAGAACTGTACTGTGTAACACCGTGAGAATATTCATGGCCAACTATATCGAGTGCTGCAGCAGTCTGATTATTTCCTTTACCAGGAACACAGAAATTTAGAGATTCTCCACTCCAGAACGCATTATCTGTAAGCTCTGTGTTATTAGCATGCACAATCGTGTCCAAATTATTATTATCGATTCCTTTCCTGTCAAAAAATTTGTAATAAAAATCATAAATAAAACCAACGAATACGTGAGCATTTACAATAGCACCGTCAAAGTCCCAGTAGTTGTCCGCATCTCCTGGGATATATCCACCCCGATCATCAAGGGTGTATTGGTTGTAAGGCCTGACTCTTTTCTCATCGAAAAGATAATAGTAGCCGTCTGAAGAAAGGGTTGTCGCCATTTTTAACATATATCCATGGTAATCAACGCCCTGCCCTATGGCAGCATCGTCAAAATGAATGTTCGAATATTCAAAAAGAATTTCACCTGTTTTTGCATCAATGATACCAGTCATACTGTAATAACCGCCTTTTTCCAGAGTCAACTGATAAGCAAGACGAAATTGATTGTCATTCACAGGGTAAATGATCAATTTAGAATCCTCTGGCTTTTCTATCAAATCTTCCTCACTCAGATGCCCCCGGAATATTTCTACAGCTTCATCAATAGTAAGATTAGGTTGTACATCAATGTGTCCGATTCTGTAATATTCACCGCTTATATATTTAACTATGCCATTTTTAATATGATAAATGATCTCCCCGCCAAAGACCGGCAAATTTTTATGCTGTTGGAAATATCGATGATGTTCCATATGTCCTATGGAGTCAACTTGAATTTTTGACTTGACCAGATTGCCCATCTGGATTTCCATATCGAATAAATCCTTATAAGCTTTGTTAACCGGTAAAAATTGTTTCCTGGTATTGATGTTGTTAGCACTGACAACATAAACCTTTCCTACATAATCGGCAAAAACAAAAAAATTCACCAATAACAACAAAGAAACAGATAAAATAAACCTTTTTAATTTCATCTGCACCTCCAATTAATTGTAAAATTTCATTAGATTGTTATATGGATGTTGAGTTTAGGGGATTCAACTTATACCCTCTTGAACAAAATGGTCTAACTAAAAAATTAAGTTCCATTTGTTGAAGAGGTTAACAGTCGTTAGTATTTCAGTCAATCACCATTTAAGATGAATTAGGGGGTGAATTTTCTCCCCTAGAGAATATACTTCGCCCTTAATTATTGAAACCCGGATTTTAAACGCTAAAACCCTAGTATTCCTATGAATTTATGTTAATATAAAAAATCAGATGGGCTAGCATATAAAATCATGTGGAAAGATTTTAATAGTAGGAGTTATTTATGATCAGGCTATCTACGAAAGGAAGATATGAGACCCGCTTGATGTTGAATCTGACGCATCAATATAATAAAGATAATAAAACAATCATATATAATATTATTAAGGAGGAAAGGATGATTATTGCTGAATTTGCCATATTCCCTACGAGTGAAGGCACCTCTGTAAGCAGGTATGTTAGGGAAGTCATAAAAGTCATCGAGAACTCAGGCCTTAATAGTGTCACAGGAGGAATGGCCACAACAATCGAAGCTCCTGACCTCAAGACGCTGTTCGATGTTATTGAAAAAACGCACAAAGTGCTTGTAGATATGGGAGTCAAAAGGATTCATGTTGACCTTCATATTGACCATAGGCTGGACAGGGAATCGTCGATCGAATCAAAACTCGAAGCTCTCGGGAAGGCCTGATTTCTTTTCAGTTTTTCTGGTTTTATAATGTTTTGCCAGAGATTTATCCAGATATCTGAAGAACTTCATTCGGCATTAATACATGCGGACAGTTTCTTTAGCCAGGGCTGAAGGTTTCATGAGCCTGTATACAGGATAGACCTGAGGTATGCGGCTCCACTGGGGAACAAGGTAGCGATCAAAGAAGTTCCATGCCACAAAGCCGTCGTCAGTTTCTGGTTCCAGAAGATAGGCTGCTACATTGGCAAGAGGCTGTGCAGTCGTGACAAAAAGCGTTCCAGCAGGGAATTCCTTCTCTTCTACGATGTACTCTCCTTTAATCGAACTCATATAGTGTCCCTGGTATGCCCTTTGTGAACCCTTGATTTCCTTGACTGTGAATGCTTCAACTGTTAGTTTTGCAGGCTTAACCAGTTTTTCTACTGTGAGTCCATGCTGAAGAAGTTTTTCCTCAACTTTTGGGACACGAGCGAGGATAAGGTAGCCATAAGGAAAACTGACCGATTTTTTCGGGAAATAATCGCTGTAGAAAGGCATTGTATATGTTTTTTTCCTGTCTGTTTTTTTAGAACGAGGCCAGCCCCTGTCGGTCTCAATGACTTCCATTTCATAGCCGTGGATAGTAATTTTCTGTTTAATCGGCCTTACGTCAAATTCGGTTGCGAATATATCATTTTTTGATGGATTCAAACCTCTCTGTACTGTCCGCCTGTCTGCCTCACTTATAAGCTTGAGGATTTCATCTTTATTTGCATGGCAGTAATCCAGAATTGAACTGAAAAGATTATAACACTTGAGTACACGGGTTTTAAAATCCGCATAAGGGTAATTTTCATTCAGTATGCCAAGGCGGTTTCGCAGCCCGATGTAATTGCTTATATAACGAGGCTGTGGACCGAGTGGTATCCAGCCCTTTTCAGGATTCCTAACATCCATAAAGTCTCCGTGGGGAATTAATAAAGTATTATACTTTTCCTTAGCTATTTTGTTTACGCCTGGCATGAACTTGTCGCTCATATAGCTTATAAGCGAACTATCACCATTGGGATTTAGAGACCAGACATATGTTGCCACTTCTTCATGATAGGAACCGTTATGTGTATGGCTGTCTAAAAGGAGGGCAGGGTCCCATCGAATCATTACGTTTTGAACGAGGCCTTGAACTTCCGGACTTTCCAGCTTCATCCCGTCACGGTTCAAATCAAGATTCTGGCCGTTGTAGCGAACCCCAACTCCTTTTTCCGGCCCTACCTGGTTCCGGCGGTTATTAGGACTTATTTTTTCATTCCCGTCCGCATTGAAAAGAGGTGCGATAAGCACGACAAGTTTGTCGAGATAGGGAGGATGTTCACTCAGAACAATATCTCTTGCAAGCATTTGGGCCGCTTCTTTGCCTTCGACTTCACCTGCATGGATGTTTGCCTGAAAATAAATAACTGCCCTATCATCATAATTAAGGTCCAGGGGAGAAGACGGTACAGGGTCTCCTATAATAAGGAGAGGCACTTCCCGACCTTCTGGGCTTACGCAAATAGTCTCGACCCTTATCAGATGGCTCTTTTGTTGAAGCTCTCTGATAAAATTTATGACATCATCATATCTGGAAGTTGCCGTAAAATTGCTCGATTCGGCAACAGTGAGGGATTTTTTCTCTGTGTTAGAGAAAGAGAAAACAGATAAAGAAAGGAACAGAAAAATCATAGGAATACATAAATAATTATATTTTGCCATTATATTACCTCTATTATAAATTTATCCAATAATAAGAGTCTAAATAAATTCAAATTCTCAGTCAAACAGAATATTCTTGGGAAAAATGCTAAATTTGCCGGTTGTACTCAGAATAAGCCAGCTGTTGGGTCTCAGATGATTTGGTTTGAATACTTAAATTATTATTTTTTTTCTTATATAATGAGATAAACTGAACCTCCATATTTGAAATGAAAGGAGAAATTCATGAAAGAAGATTTCAAATACATCGAGACAAAACTCATTCATTCTGGTGAGCCAAGACCCCACATAGAGGGAGCGGTAAGCCTGCCAATTTTCCAATCGTCAATATTTGATTATACTGGAGAGGATGACAAAGAAGTACTTAAATACATCCGCTGGAACAATACGCCAAACCATGTGGCCCTTCATAAAAAACTGGCGTCTCTCGAAAACGCAGAGGCTGCCCTGGTGACAGCAAGTGGCATGGCTTCTGTTTCAGCGACTCTTTTAACCTTTCTATCAAGCGGAGATCATTTGCTGGCCCAGGATTGTCTTTATGGGGGTACATATGGATTTATCACTAGGGACTTTGCAGATTTTGGGATTTCCTATGATTTCATTAATGCCGATGACCCTGACTCATGGAAAGCAAAGTTAAAGTCCAACACAAAAGCGATTTATGTTGAAACCATGACGAACCCTTTACTCCAGGTAGATGACCTTGAAGCAGTGGTGGATTTTGCTAGACAATACGGTCTTATCTCTATTATCGACAACACATTTGCAAGTCCCGTAAATTTTCGTCCTCCGGAATGGGGGTATGACATTTCGATACACAGCGGCACAAAATATTTAAACGGGCATTCTGATATCGTTGCTGGAGCCATTATAGGTAAAGCTAAATTCATCGAGAAAATCGCTTATAAACTGAAACATCTGGGATCAACCCTTGACCCCCATGCTTGTTTTCTGCTTCATCGCGGACTGAAAACTCTGGCAGTTCGAGTAAAATATCAAAATACAAGTTCTCTTAAAATTGCAAAGTTCTTCAAACAACATCCGGCCGTAGCCAGTGTGAATTATCCTGGGCTCAAAGATCATCCCCAATACAGACGGGCATGCAAACTTTTCGATGGATTCAGCGGAATGTTGAGTTTCGAGTTGAAAGGGGGCATTAAAGCAGCGAAAAATTTTTTAAACAAAGTAAAGATTCCAACCATTGCTCCAAGTCTGGGAGGAGTTGAAACACTCATCACGAGGCCAGCTACAACCTCCCACTCGGGCATGACCCCTGAGGACCGAGAGAAAATTGGAATTACGGACAGCTTGATACGCCTCTCTGTTGGCATCGAGGCTGCAGAAGAAATTATTGAGGATTTTGATCAAGCATTGAAAAACTAGGGTATTAAAGAAGATCACCGAAAAATGATTTAAATTGAAAAAATGTAGACATTTTTAAAAAAAAGATATTTGTAGAAAGCTTAGGAGGTGAAAAATGAGAAAATATTTAATCCTTTTAACTCCAGTTATTGTCTTTGCCCTGACCTGTGCAGTACCATCCAATGAGACGAGATCAATCTCTGGCAAAGTAATCTACAACGGGAGACAATCAGGAGACATTATCCTTCAATTACACAATCTTCGTGTTTCATCAAAGGGAAACCCGGTGAGGCTTCAAAAACGAGATATTTACGGCTCAATATTCCCTTTTAAGGTTATCAAACTCGAAAATCCGGGCTCTTACTCCTTTACGGGCCTTCCGCCTGGTTACTATTCTGTCCTGGCTTTCATGGACACAAATAAAGATAACAAGCTGGGTTTTAATCCTCCAGAACCGTTCGGGTGGTTCTCAGGTAGTCCAGGAGCAAGCCATGATCCTATTAACATCATAGATTCAAGCGTAAACAATGCTGAATTAAAACTCCGTGTCCCTACTCCTTTTCCCAAAGATGAGAAGCACGCAGAACACGGGGCTCTTCGCTGGATCAAGGGCGTCCCTGTGCTGCAGCTCTGGGGGACGGCTGAAGAACGTGGGTTTGCCCATGGATATCTTTTGACACAACAGATTATCGATTTTTTTCAATTTTACATCGTCGAGGATAACTGGCGTTCACCCCAGAGATACCAGAAAATTTATGTTCCTTTTCTGGAAAGTCACTTCAACTATCCACCAGAATTTCTGAGTGAATGTAATGCGGTCATAAAAGGAATGGAAGCTTCAGGAGTTGATATGCAACTGGATTTTCTGGACCGCAATTTTAACCGGACCGATCTAATGGCTGTTAACAATTACATCGAAAAGAGAGCCGCTTTCCCTGTTTCTTCTCCCTCATCGTGCACACAATTTGCCTTTTGGGGTACTCAAACAGAAGGAAGCGAGCTTAAAGGAGGGTTAATTGCTGCACGAAACATGGATGGGGAATGCGATGTGCGAAAAGTGACCGTCAGCCACTTCATTCTCTTTGCCGTCCGTCCCTCAGAACCAGGGCGTAAGCGCTGGGTTTCTGCAATGTGGCCTGGATTTGTCGGTACTATCTCCGGTGTCAATGAAGAAGGCTTGTACTGTATGGAAAATGCAGGCGGAACTGGGCCTGGTCCTATTGTGGGCAATATTGTTCCATGCTCATGGATTATGCGTTATATTCTGGAAAACCAGGGACGAAAAGCTACACTTGAAAGTATCGACAGGGAAATGAAGAAATTTAAGTGTGAAGGAGGGGGAGCGACAGCCGCCGGATCAATTATCCTCTGGGCTGTTCCCTATCACTCCCAAGATATACCGGCTTTTGTGTATGAAGGCGATCGTTTTGGGTGGGCATTGAGAGGACCTACAGAAGTCCGACCAAATGAACCAACAAACATCTTAGCAGCAAATCATCATATGGTCTATGGCTGTGATCCTGAAAAGCCTGGTTATTACTTCAACAGGCAGGCTTCTTTCTCTTCGCGCTGGCGATATGAGGCAGCGATGGGTATGCTGGAAGCATGGTCGAGAAAGGGAAGAGCCCTTGGTATAGAAGAGGCAAAAAGGCTCTTACAAACAGTCTCTCATGGCAGCACCGAATACTCTGTTATTTTTCTACCCAACACAGGACACATTTTTGTTGCAGTCGATGATTTGAAAACCGATATGTGGGACGCTCCTTATATGCCATGGGTTGATTTTTCATTCGATGAACTTTTCCGACAGTGAATCGATTTTAATTTATTTATAAGGAGGAAAATTGATGAAAGATAGAATAGATGATATTGAAGAGAAACTGACAAGTGGGGAAAGAATGGAGAAATTTAGTCTAGACCTTGACTGCTTTGGTGCTGGAGAAAAAAGACGTCTTTATGAACTCATGTATGCTCACGGTCCGGGTAATGGTAAGATCATGCTGCTTCCGNTAGACCAGGGTCTTGAACATGGCCCGAGGGATTTCTTCCCAAACCCCCCGAGCAGTAATTTTGAATTTCAGCTTTCCCTTGCCGAGGAAGGAAACTACTCTGGGATAGTGTGTCATATAGGACTTGCAGAGAAGCATCTAAGAAAATATGCAGGGAAGGTACCTCTTGTCCTTAAAATCAACGGGAAAACCTCTATCCCGCCCGATGACCAGGCTTTTTCTCCTCTGGATGCAAGTGTAGAAGAGGCTGTGCGTTTGGGTGCAGATGCAATTGGCTATACTTTTTTCGTAGGCTCACCGAGAGAATCCGAAGATATTGCTCAGTTCACTTTCGTCAGGCAGGAAGCCAAAAGCTTTGGCATGCCTATAATCATGTGGGCATATCCAAGAGGAATTTACACGGAAACTAGAGGAGGAGGAAGAAATTCTCTTGCAATGGTGGACTATGCTGCCAGAATAGCTAATGAACTGGGTGCTGCATTGACAAAAATAAACATGCCTCAAAAGCCAGGGAAAGGAGAATATGACTATCAAGGCCCATTTGGAGCTTATAATCAATACAAGGATATTTCTGAGAAAGATGCTTTAAAAATGGTCGTTCAGTCAGCTGGCCGTACAGGAGTCCTAGTCTCTGGAGGAGGTAAGATGAATGATAAGGAACTGCTCGGTAAAGTACGGACATGTCTTGAAGCAGGTGTAGATGGGTTGATTTTTGGAAGGAACATGTGGCAGCGGAAATACGAAGATGCTCTTCGTGTAACAAAAGAGATTCAACAGATGATGCTGGATTTTCCTACTTCAGAGGCCCTATGATAGGGTCTACTGAAAAAAGATTTTAACTTTTTTTCAGTATATTCATTTTTTGTGTATATCACATTTTCTGTATCTATTTTTTATCCGATTTCATTTATCCTATGCTCTATTTACTGCTGTTTTCAGATTCATGGCCAGGATTCCGGCTCTTACCCATATCTCAGATCCGTTCT
>AWNV01000055.1 GCA_000493965.1 Candidatus Aminicenans sakinawicola JGI OTU-1 | reverse complement strand
TGTTTGGTAGAGTCTTTAATATCATCATCAGCAAGTCCCAAGTCTCCGGAAATTTTTACTAATTTCTGAATATCTTTTTCTTCCAATTCTGCTAGATTGAACTCTTTCATTTTATTACCTCTCTTTATTTTTATTTAGAAACAAATGCAGTTAGAGAAAATCCCCCACAAATTGTTTAATATCAATATGTTACAGAAGTCTTTTGAGATTCTCTCTCATTTTCTTTGATTTTAGGTTCGTAAGAGCAAACTTGTGCACTTCCTTTTATTAATTTATCAGGTAAGTCTTTTGTCAACGTGATTTTTAATACTTCATCCATGTTTTCTACAATATGAATATTCATATTAGCTTTTATTTTTTTTGGTATATCTTTTAAATCTGGTTTATTATCTATCGGAATAATGACCTCCTTTATTCCCTCTCGATATGCAGCTAATAATTTTTCTTTTATACCTCCTACAGGAAGAACTCTTCCTTTTAGGGTGATTTCTCCGGTCATGGATACTTTTTTCGATACTGGAATTTCCGCAAGAAGAGATATCATTGATGTTGCAATAGTTATTCCTGCTGAAGGCCCTTCTTTTGGAGTTGCTCCCTCTGGAACATTAACATGAACATCGAAGTTTTTATGTAAATCCTGGGCAATATCCAATTCAAACATCTTTCCCTTAACATAGCTAAAAGCTGTCTGGGCAGATTCCTGCATGATTTCTCCAAGCTGCCCTGTCAATGTAAAATTTCCTTTTCCATGAACCTTCGTTGCCTCAAAAGCTAAAAGCTCTCCACCAAATTCTGTCCAAGCCATACCAATAGCGACTCCAATTTCATCGATTTTATATATTTCTAAACGCTTGAATCTTGGGATACCCAAGTACTTTTCTAGAATTTTTGGAGTTATGGTTTCTTTATAATCCTTTCCTTTTGCGACGACCTTTTTAACAATTTTACGGCATATAGAAGTTATCTCACGTTCCAAATTTCTTACTCCTGCTTCTCTGGTATATTCACGGATAAGTTTTCTAAATGTTTTGTCTGTAATATTAAGATTGTTGCGTGTTCCAAGACCATGCGATTTTAGCTGTTTAGGCAATAAAAACTGTTTAGCAATTATAAGCTTTTCTTCATCTGTATAGCCAGGAAGCCTTATAATTTCCATTCTGTCAATCAAGGCCCTTGGAATGGAATCGGTCATATTTCCCGTTACAATAAACATTACCTGGGATAAATCAAACTCCGTATCAATATAGTGATCTAAAAAAGTACTATTTTGTTCAGGATCTAAAACTTCCATCAATGCCGAGGCCGGATCCCCCCTGAAATCAACACTCATCTTATCTACTTCGTCTAGTAAAAAAACAGGGTTTTTTGTCCCAGTCTTTTTGATCATCTGTATCACTCTTCCTGGATAAGCTCCAATATATGTCCTCCTATGTCCTCTGATTTCAGCCTCATCCCTGACCCCTCCCAATGAGAGACGTACGAACTTTCTATGTGTTGCACGTGCAATAGAACGAGCAAGTGAACTCTTCCCCACCCCAGGAGGACCAACGAAACCTAATATAATACCTTTTGGATTTTTAACAAGCTGTCTGATAGAGAGATATTCTAAAATTCTTTCCTTAACTTTCTCTAGTCCATGATGATCCTCATTTAAAATTTTTTCCGCTTCTTTTATGTTTCTTTTTTCTCTTGATTTTTTATTCCAGGGTAAAGATATAAGCCAATCGAGATAATTACGGCATACAGTCGCTTCTGCAGAAATAGGCGGCATAGATTCTAAACGCTCCAGCTCTTTATAAGCCTTTTCTTCTGCATCCTTTGTCATTCTGGTTTTAGCAATTTTCTTTCTACGTTCTTCAATTTCGTTGGGTTTACTTTCTTTTTTAAAACTTATCCCTGTGGGGAAGATTTTTTGATTTGATTCACCGACAGACACTTTGTAGCGGTTTTGTTTTTTCCCTTCTCCTCTTAATTTAGAATGAATCTTCAAAATCTCATTTTCTAAAATAAAATTAAGTCTTTGTAATCTTTCATATGGATTTATTATTTCCAAAAGATTCTGTTTCTCTTCTACGGGCAAGTATAAATGAGAAGAGATAATATCAGAAATCCTTCCGGGGCTATTACCTTTTAAAGCAGGAATGATTGAATCTAAATTTGTGTGCTGGCTAATCTTTAAATAATCTTCAAAAAGAACAAGGAGTTTTTTTAATATTTCTCTTAATATTGCATTATCACATTCAATTTCTACGATATTTTTTATAAGAACTTTATAAAATGGATATAAACTTAGATATTCTATAATCCGGGCTCTTTTTTTCGTTTCTACAACTACTTTGATATTGCCATCATCCATTTTAACCATTCTGATTATTTTCGCAAGGAGACCCACTGAATAAATATCCGATGGACGGGGTGTATCTAAAGAAGCATCTATCTGAGCAGAAATAAAAATCATTTTGTCCTTTTGAAAGGCTCGTTCAAGTGCTTTCTTTGAAGAAGACCGTCCGATTATAAAAGGTACTAGTGTTGAAGGAAAAACAACAATATCCCTTAAAGGAATTAAAGGAAGATTCTTTATTGTTTCATTGTTGTCTTCGATTTTCATTATTTTACTCCAGCAATCCGCTATTAAAATTCAATATTATCTTTTTTTCTTGACTTTGCTTCATCTATATTTGGCAAATTGATTTTCACCCTTATCTTGTGGCTTAATTCTCATTATGCGGGGATTAAAATCATGGTATGACTAACCTTTTATTATAGCGTGTTCAACTAAAAAGTCAAAGGTCTTTTTAAAAAGCAACTTTTCTTTTAATTCCTCCCTATTCCCCTCTTTATTAACTTTATCTATAATTTGAGCCAAAGGTACATTATTTGCTTTCGCTATAGACTTTAGCTCCTCAGATACCTCCGCATCAGAAACTTCAAGGTTTTCTTTTTCTGCAATCCTGGCAAGAATCAATTGATTTTTCAAATTTTTCTCTGCATTTTTTTTCGCTTCGTCTTTAAGCTTTTCAAACTCTTCTTTGCTGGTTTTTTGTGATCGTGATGAAAGCATTTGCCTTACAATATTTAAAGATTCTTGTTCAATCACGCTATCTGGAAGTTCGAAACTCAATTTATCAGAGATCCTTTCAATAATTTCTTGTGCTAATTCTTGTTTCATCGCCCTTTCTTTTGCTGAAAGAAGCTCCTTTCTTATTTCTTTTCGTAACTCTTTCAAATTTTCAAATTCTCCAACTTCCTTTGCAAATTCATCATCAATATCAGGGATTTTTCTTTCTTTAATAGAAATAACTCTAAGGCTATAAGAAATTTCTTTTCCTGATAATTTTTTATTTTTATGACTTTTGTCATAGCTAATTGTGAAATTTCCTTCTTCATTAGGTTTTAATCCTGTCAAATTCTGGTTTAAAACTTTTTCGTTTTCAGGGTGGCCTGCAAGAATAGTCACTTTCTCGGTTGAAAGGAACCTTTTTGTTTTTACATTTCTTCCTTTCAATTCTGCGACAACATAATCACCATCAAGCACTCCCCTGCCCTCTACTGGTAGGTATTGTACATATCTAGTACTAAGATTTTGCAAAGATTGATTTATTTCCTGATCTGTTACAGAAACGCTTTTCTTTTTTACTTCTATGTTTTTATATTCAGGGAGATTAAATTCTGGCCATACTTCAAATTGAGCCTTTAAACGAATAGGCCCTCCTTCATTAAAAGATATATCACTGACCACTGGAATTCCAACAGGATTAAAATTATTTATTTTCATCTCATTTTTTATGGCCTCTGGAGCAAGGGAATTAATTATAGATTCTCTAATTTCAGCTGAATACATACGCTTAACAATATCCGCCGGGGCTTTACCAGGTCTAAAACCCCTAATTTTTACTCTGTTTGAAAATTTAGATACTGTCCTCTCAAATTCTTCCATTACCTCATTTGAAGGGATCTCTAATTCAATCTCTCTTTTACATTCACTAAGTATCTTTACAGAACTTTTTGTCTTGTCCATGAATTCTCCCTTAATTATTCAGGGTAATGTGAAATGGGCAGAGCGGGACTCGAACCCGCACTCCTTCAATAGGAACTAGGTCCTAAGCCTAGCGCGTATGCCAATTTCGCCACCTGCCCTTTCTACACAGAAACAAAAATAATGTAGCCTTTATATAATCGACCATCATGGAAAGATATGATTTATTTTATTGAGTTTGAATTAATGTTATATTTCTTCTTATCATAATTTTGCTTTTTTGTCAATTTAACCGAGATGTTAGTTCTCTAGTGTTTGATTTTATTCATACGCTCCAATGTTCTTTAGGCTAGAATCTTGAGTATTTTAACGTAATAGTTTTTGCAGCTTACTGGCAAGATTCGGATCGACTTCCTTCAATTTTCCATATATTTTTCTTGCACTGTAATTATCATGAAGATTCAAATAGACAATAGCTAAGTTATAAAGTGAAACAGCATGGTCAGGCCTAAGTTCGACCGCTTTTTCGATAGGTTCGGCAGCAGATGAGAAATTTTTCAGGTACATATACCCAATACCAATACTAAGCCATCCATCAGCATCCTCAGGGTCTATTTCTACAAGTTTCTTGTATACTGCAATAAAATCTTTATATTTCTTTAATTTGCTATAACAAAATCCTAGATTTGAATAAGCATACTTAAAATCGGGTTTTATTTCTATGGCTCTTTTGAATGGTTCTACCGCTTCACTATATTTATTAAGCTTGACATACATATATCCAAGGTTATAAACAGCATCAGCATCCTCAGGATCGAGCTCAATCAATCTATTTGTGCTTTCAATTGCTTTGTCAGGCATATTGGCTTCATCATACATCTTGATAATATTGTTTAGATATATTTTTGTATTTTCAGGGTTTATTTCGGAAAGATTGGTATAGATTCCAGCAGCCTTCTCATACTGGCCTGCATTCTTGCACGCCTGAGCCAATTTTTGATTGATTACTAAATCATTAGGTTTTTCTTTTAAAGCCTCTTGAAAAGATGCAATAGCTTCTGCAAATTGTTTAAGTTCTATCTGACATATAGCAAGATTATAATACCCTGTTCCAGGATTTTTAGGCTCTGATTTAACATAATTTTTATATGCTTCGGCTGCCTTTTCAAAATCCCTTAGTGCTTCATAAGCACTCCCAATCTGAAAATAAGCCTCGTTATTGTTAAGATTGAGCTGGACTGCTTTTTCTAATTGTGGGATTGCATCTTTCCACTTCATCATATTTATATACACTATACCAAGGCCAAAATAAGCACTGTTCATATTAGGGTCTAACTCAATTATTTTTTTATAGTTTGTGACTGCTGCAGAATAGTACCTTTGCTTAACATTAATAGAAGCTAAAAGAATGTATACATTGATATCTTTAGGTTTTTGTTCTATGACTTTTTTCAAATATTTTTCAGACTTGCCAGTGTTGTCCAATGCATAATATATCTTTCCTGCAAAGTAAGACCCTTCCAGAGTTGAAAAATAATCTTCCTGCTCCCAATTCTTAAACTTGGTCACTGTGCTGCCTTTCTGTAAACCCATCAATACTCTAACAGGAAAGACGAATTTTTCTACATTATCCAGGAAAACAATCATACCTAAGACCTGCCCGTTTGAATCAAGAACAGGACCTCCACAAAAACTATCTGGCGGATTTAAGGTTGTGTCGATAATTTTCTGATTAGGAGCATATTCTAAAAGTTCTCCTATTGTACCATCAACAACTTTGATCTCTCCTGATTCGTTTCCTCCAATAGTAAAAATATTCTTTCCCGCTTCAAACTCATTCGACTCGCTAAAAGGAAGAGAAAGCGCCTTGCTTTTAATTTTTAAAAAAGCAATATCTAAATTTTTATCGACAGTGACAATCCCTTCAACTTTAACATTTTTCCCTTTGAAATTTATCCCTTCAACGTTTTTGGCTTGACTGACCAGGTGATAGTTTGTTGCCATAATCCCATTGCTTATAACAAATCCTGTCCCCCTGCAGATTACTTCTTTATCCTCCCCCAAGGAAACAAAAGAAACTACACTATTTTTGTTTTTTTCTAAAACTTTCAAAGCTTCTTCGGATTGTGGAAATATCAATGAGAACGGAAGAAGCAATACAATAAGAAAAGAAATAATCCCAATTTTTTTGTTATTTTTCATTCTCATCTCCTATTAATATATCTTTAGCTAATAACTTATTTTCCAGGGTTAAATGTATACTTTGCTAATTATTCTGTCAACACTTCTCTTTTTGACAAAGTATACTGTATTGATTAGCCTAATACGGATATAAAATGAAAGCAATAAATAAAGTAATTTTTGTATATTCTGGCACATTAGCTGGAGTTTTACTATGGATAGCAGCAATATTTTTTGCTCCTTACCTTAAAAGTCAGACATCAGAATGGAATAGACTGATTTATGCTGTTTTTTCCCTTATTTGCCATCAAATTCCTTCTCGATGTTTTTATGTGTATGGATATCCTCTTGCTGTGTGTGCCCGTTGTCTTGGTGTATATTTTGGGTTCTTGACAGGCACTGTATTTTATCCTTTTTTGAAAGGTTTTTCCAAAATTTCATTACCCAGAATAAAAACATTTATACTAATGTCTCTGCCAATTGTTGCTGATAAAATAGGCAATGTTTTTCATTTATGGATGACTCCTGGCTGGCTGCGATTCATAACTGGATTAATTTGGGGAATCATTCTTCCTTTTTTCTTTATCGCTGGATTGTCTGACTATTTTATTAACAAAATGAAAAATTCGAGAATCTGATATCTTGCCTGTAAAAATATATCTTGAAATTAAAACACAAAACAAAATAAAATAGGAGAAACCACCTGAGAAGGAGGAGCAATGATTGATCAAAAACCTAGAATGTTTATGCCAGCCCTGATAGGCGGAGCTGTAGCAGGAATCCTATCAGGTGTCCCTTTTATTAACTGTCTATGCTGCATATGGATCATTGGCGGAGCCATACTGTCGGCCTATTTACTATCTAAAGACTCTTCCGTTGCATTAAGTGCTGGGGATGGAGCTATAGTAGGTGTTTTTACTGGAATAATAGCAGCTGTTGTGGATTTTATTGTCAGCATTCCTTTCAGTGCTATGAGCAGTGAGTTTACTAGAAACATCATGGAGAAACTTGCTGACTATGCTGAAGAAATGCCCTCAGGTTGGGAAAACCTGCTTGAAAAAGGCGGAGTTGAAAGATCAATTCCAATGTTAATGCTCGGATTCGTTATTTCTGTAATTATATTTTCAGTATTAGGAGCGCTCGGAGGAATAATTGGGATCTCCATTTTTAAGAAAAAAACATCTCAAAACAATCAAGGAGTCATCGATGTTCCTAAAAACACGTATAATGCTGAAGACACAGATAATAATCAATCCTGAATCCGAAAACATCGTTAGGAATTGTTCCCTCTGGTTCTAATTATCTTTTTTGTTCATCAAATAGAGATCCCGGTTGTTTGTAAAAACCACCCTCCCTGATTTGTCATAATATGTATATATTTTTGTTCTGTGCCTTATAAATGATTTCCTGTATCCATAATTTTTCACTTTTTCAATATAATTTCTTGTCTCAGGATAGGGAGGAATGCCACCGTATTTCTTTATAGCTTCCTGGCCGGCATTATAAGCCGCCAGAACTAGTTCTGTCCTTCCTGAGTAGACTTTAATTAAATCCTTAAGATATTTTACTCCCCCTTCAATATTATCTTCGGGATTATATGGATTTGTTACTCCGTATTTCCGTGCAGTTTCAGGCATTAGCTGCATTAATCCAATCGCTCCTTTAGTAGATAATGCATTTGTGTTATAATTTGATTCTGCTTTGATTATAGAATGAATCAGAGGCGCTTCTACACCATGTTTATCAGCTATTGTTTGTATGATTTCATCGTATCCACCATCTCTTTTAATCTGGGCTTTGGCTTCTATTCCTGAATAGAACAGTATAAATAGAAATATAGCAATTATTACTTTAATTTTTTTAGTGAGAATAAATCCAGATGCCATTGTTCTCTATTTTTTCTACTGAAAATTAAATATATAATTCCAAATTTTTAAAATAAATACAATCACCTTTAAGGGTGATTTTTATACCCTATTTTATCATTTCTTCCAGAATAGATGAACATTTTTTCAGTGTTTGATTCAAGCTATTAACCTTTATTCCTTCAGCCTGGGCAAAATCCGGCCTGCCTCCTCCCCCACCACCTACCATTAGTGCAATCTTCCTGATGATGTCATCTGCTTTTATACGTACAGTAAGATCTTTTGTAACTACCGATACTAAAAACACCTTTTCTTCTGTAGCAGCACCTAATATAATTATTCCCGAACCAATTTTTTGTTTAAGAGAATCAGCCAGTTCTCTGACCTCTTTATCATTCAACCCTTCAACTTTTTGGATAATAACAGAAATTCCATTGATTTTCTGGATATGACTGTCTTTTTTGCCATACTTGAAATTTGCAAGCTTTTGCCTGAGTGATTTGGATTCTTTTTCATTTTGTTTTAATGACTTCATCAATTTCCCAATTTGTAAAGTAAGATTTTCACGTGGGGAATTTAAAACATTTTGGATTTCTAACAACAGCTCATGCGTCTCCTGTACATATTTTAAGGCTTCTTCTCCTGTTACTGCTTCGATTCTTCTCATCCCTGCAGCTACACTTGTTTCAGATATGATTTTAAACAAGCCAATTTCTCCTGTATTATGTATATGGACTCCACCGCAAAGTTCTTTACTAAAGCAACCAATGGTAACCATTCTCACTTTTTCTTGATATTTTTCCTCAAAAATGGCAATAGCCCCTTCTTTAATCCCTTCTTCCAAGGAAACTATTCTGGTTTTGACTTTAATGTTCTCTCTTATCTTTTCATTGACCAGGAATTCAACCTGCCTCAATTCTGAATTGTTTAATGAGGAAAAATGTGTAAAATCGAATCTAAATCTTTCAGCAGAGACAAGAGATCCTGCTTGTTTAATGTGATCACCTAGGATCTGTCTTAACGAGGCATGAAGAAGATGAGTAGCAGTATGATTTAAACTTATTGCTTTTTTCTTATGGACATCAACTAAGGCTTCAACCGTATCATGGATTTTAAGCATTCCTGAGATAACCTTAACTTTATGAGAAATTATATTTGGAATTGGGTAATAAGTAGTTTCCACTAATGCAGAAAAATGTGGATTTTTTAAAATTCCTGAATCACCAACCTGGCCCCCAGCTTCTGCATAAAAAGGAGTTTTGCTTAGAAACACTTCCCCTGAGTCTCCATTTTTAAGCTCCTTTACATGTTTTCCTTCTTTTAACATTGCTAATACAGAAGCCTCATGAACTCTCACATCTTCATATCCAATATATCTAATAATAAGATTTTTTAATTCCCCATAAGTTTTTATCCCGTTCTGTCTAGTTTCTCCTTTCCAGGAGAGACGCGCTCGCTGTCGTTGTTTATCCATTTCCTTGAAAAACCCTTCTTTATCCACCCCTATATTTTCCTCCTCTGCCAATTCCTGTGATAGGTCAAGAGGAAAGCCATAAGTATCATATAACTTAAACAATTTTGTTCCAAGAATGATCCGTTTATCAGATTCCTTGGCGTCTGCTATATATTTGTTAAAAGTAAGAATTCCAGAAGAAAGAGCAAGCGAGAAACGTTTTTCTTCAGAAAGGCAAATCTTAGAGACATAATTTGAAGAAGAAAGTAATTCAGGATAGGCATCCTTCATAATATCGCTAACTACACCAACCAGTTTGTATAGAAAAGGTTCGTGTATTCCCAATACATTCCCTCGCCGGAATGCACGACGGATAAGTCTTCTTAAAACATATCCGCGGCCATCATTTGAGGGCATAATACCATCAATTAATAAAAAAGAAATTGCCCTTATGTGGTCAGCAATTATCCTCATGGATATATTATTATCATCATTTGAAGGATATTCGAGACTGCAAATATTGCTTATAGTTTCGATTAAAGGGAGAAATAAATCAGTATCATAATTATTTTTTTTGCCTTGAAGTATAGCAGCTACTCTTTCAAGTCCCATTCCTGTATCAATAGAGGGAGAAGGCAGAGAATGAATTTGTCCTTTTTCATCTTGATAATACTGCATAAACACCAGGTTCCACAATTCTAAGAATCTGTCACTTCCAGCTTCTATTAAGCTGTACGGATCTCCTTCTTGGATTTCTTGCCCAAGGTCGTAATGTATTTCGGAACATGGTCCGCATGGGCCTGTTTCTCCCATAGCCCAGTAATTGTCTTTCTTCCCGAATCGAAATATCCTGTCCTCGGAAATTCCTATACTCTCACTCCATATCTGGAAGGCTTCATCATCATCATTATAGACAGTAATATAAAGTGCATCTTTCTCCATTTTGAAAACTTCTGTAACAAGTTGCCATGCATATTCAATGGCTGCCTTCTTAAAATAATCTCCAAAAGAAAAATTTCCCAACATCTCAAAAAAAGTATGATGTTTATTAGTTTTTCCAACTTGTTCCAGGTCATTATGTTTTCCACTTACACGCAGACATTTTTGAACTGAAGCCGATCTTGTGTAACTTCTTTTTTCAAGTCCAAGAAAAATGTTTTTAAATTGATTCATCCCTGCATTCGTAAATAGAAGAGACTGGTCATCTTTTGGGTATAGAGAAGAACTTTTGACGATTTTATGATTTTTCTTTTCGAAAAAATCGAGAAATAATTCTCTGATTTTCTGGGCTTCCATCTATTCTTCTTCTTGTTCTTCTTCCTCAGCTTTTTTCTTTCTCTTAGTACTACTCATCTCTTGTTCCATATCATCAAGGGCAACATCCAATGTTGACCGAATTCCCATGACTCTCAATTTGAAATTATCAGGACTTGATGAATATCGCAGCCCTTGTTCGTAAGAGATAAAGCCTTCTTTATAAAGGCGATAAATTGATTGGTCAAAAGTCTGCATATGGTACTGAGAAACACCCGATGCAATTGCATCCCTTATAAGGCCAGTCTTTTCTCTATCATGAATACATTCTGCGACATATGGCGTATTTATCATAACCTCAACAGCCGGCACTCTTCCTTGGCCGTCCTTTTTTGGAATGAGTCTCATGGAAATTATAGCCTTCATGATAGAAGAGAGTTGAAATCGAACCTGTCTCTGGTGATGAGGAGCAAAAACCGAGATAATACGGTTTATTGTTTCAGGTGCATCTAGTGTGTGAAGAGTACTCAAGACCAAATGCCCGGTCTCGGCTGCCAGAAGAGCTGTCTCAATCGTATCTCTGTCCCTCATTTCTCCAACTAGAATAATATCTGGATCTTCTCTTAAGGATGCTCTAAGACCTCTTGCAAAATCCGAAACATCAAGCCCTACTTCTCGCTGGCTGATAGTGCTCTTTTTATCGCGGTGAAGATATTCTATTGGATCTTCAATAGTAATGATATTTAGCCTTTGATGAATATTGATGTGATCGATCATTGCTGCAAGAGTTGTTGTTTTACCTGAACCAGTTGTCCCAGTTACAATAACAAGGCCTCTCTGTTCCATCGCAATACTCTCCAGAACTTCAGGAAGCAGCAATTCCCTTATGGACATCACTTCTAGTGGAATAATTCTCAAAGATATGGCCAATGTTCCTCTCTGGTGATAAATACTTCCTCTGAATCTTCCGAAACCTGCAAGGCTGTAAGCTAAATCTATATCGAGATCCTCTCTTAATGCCTCCTTCTGGAAATCATTCGTAATCTGATCAGTCAATTCAAAAGTATTTTCTGTTGATAACCTTGGGAATGTGGTTAAAGGCTGCAGAACTCCATGAACGCGAATTATAGGAAAATTTCCGGCTTTAAGATGCAGGTCGGAAGCTTCGCTTTCAATGGCTATTTTTAAAAGCTCATCTATTTCCATCTTGCCCCCGTTTAAATAAGTTAAATTTGATTTTCTTAATTTGTATTATATACATATGTCAACCAGTTATATTTATCTTTCTTATCACCATTAATATATCCAAAAAATTCATCCTGAAGCTTTTGTGTTATTGGTCCCCTCTTTCCATTTCCAATAGAAATTTTATCAACCGATCGGATAGGAGTAATCTCAGCCGCTGAACCTGTGAAAAACACTTCATCTGCGACATAAAGCATTTCCCTTGGAATAGTCTCTTCAGATACAGGAATCCCTATATCTTTAGCTATCTGCATTACACAATTCCTTGTTATTCCTGGTAATACAGAAGAAGATAAAGGTGGAGTATACAGGATATTATCGACTACTAGAAAAATATTCTCTCCGCTTCCTTCACTTATATGTCCTCTAACATTTAGAGCGATTCCCTCAATATATCCATCTAATATTGCCTCCATTTTAATAAGCTGAGAGTTCATATAATTAGCGCCTGACTTTGCTAATGCAGGAAAAGTATTTGGTGCCATCCTTTGCCAGGAAGATATTCTTACATCAACACCATTTTCCAATGCTTCATCGCCAAGATATTTCCCCCACTCCCAGGCTAAAATTGCACAGTCAACAGGATTTGGGAAAGGATCGACTCCCAATGTTCCATAGCCTCTGTATACTACAGGTCTGATATAGCAAGATTTGAGTTTATTCACTCTAATTGTATTTATAACAGCCTGATTGATTTCTTCCTCAGTGTAAGGAATTTCCATGCGATATATCTTACATGAATTAAATAACCTTTTTATATGTGTTTGAAGTCGAAGAATTGCTATCCCATGAGGATTTTCATACGCTCTGAATCCTTCAAAAATGGAACTTCCATAGTGGACAACATGAGAAGCAATATGAATATTAGCCTCTTTCCATGGTACTAATTTTCCATTCATCCAAACCTTACTATTTTCATTAAAAGGGCTCATTTAAAACTCCTATTTTTAATTATATTGCTCACTAAACCCGGATGATAAATTCCAATGCATTAATAGGATCATTTTACGAAGGCATTTTTATGCAGCAAATAATTTTATCTAAATTGTTAATTGAAGTCAAATTACCTCATTTTTGCTTCCATTCCCTTATTGCATTTATTTACTACTATAGATTTTCTAAAATTGCATCATCACAATATAAACAGGTTATGATTTCAGATTACTTCTCCGCAGTGAGGACATTTCTTAGCTCTAATAGGCAAGGGCTTTCTACAATTCCAACATAGCTTTTTATTTATTCTTTCCCTTGCTCTTATTCTTCCTAATATATCATCCAGTTCTGATTTATCAGTATCTTTACCTTTGAATTTTGTTAATTCTTTCACGATTTCTGAGGCTTTCTGGTATCTTTCTTCAATTTTTGGAGAAAGACATCTCATGATAATTTTATCAATATCTTTAGGAATTTTATTGTTTTTCAAGCGTGGTGGTGTAATTTTCCCCTCTTTTGCCTTTTCCAATATTTTAAAAGGATCTGGGTCGAATATAGGAGGTCTGCCGATAATTAACTCGTAAAATATACATCCTATGGAATAGATGTCAGATTTAAATGTTGCTTTTCCTAAAAATTGTTCAGGAGCCATATACGGAGGAGATCCAATTCTAGTCGATGCATAAGGCATATTATTCAGCCAAACCGATGTCCCGAAATCAGTAATTTTAAGTATTCCCTCATTTGAGATAATTATATTAGACGGTCTTAAATCTCTATGAACAATCTTATTTGCATGAGCATGACTAACAGCACTGGCAATCTGCATAACATACTCAATGGAAGTCTTACAATCCAATGCCTTCTCACGCTCTAAAATCTTTTCCAATGTTTCTCCCTTAACATATTCCATAACCATGAAAAAGATCTTGTTTACTTTCTCAGCAGAAATCATACGGACAATATTTGGATGGTCCAAAGCTGCTTGAAGCCTCGGTTCTTTAAGAAGCTTAAAAAGCTCTGTTGACTGTTTGTGGGGGACTTTAATTGCTACTTGGACGTTAAGCCATGTATTCTTAGCCAAGAAAACAGAACCAAAACCACCACTCCCAAGTGGTTGTAAAATATGATATTTACCGACCTTCTGGCCTTTGAGAAACATCACCCACGCTCCTCTCTAATGGAAAATATTTTTCACTTTGCTGACAATATTTTGGTCCACTGT
>AWNV01000054.1 GCA_000493965.1 Candidatus Aminicenans sakinawicola JGI OTU-1 | reverse complement strand
CCCTGATTTTATCAAAGTAATATTTTGCAAACTCTACTTTTTCCCCAGGGCCATCTAAAAGAAGGTTGTCCCCGCGGACAGAGAGGGATATCCCTAGTCTTTTTCCCATGTCTTTTAAATTCTTGTCCAATACACCAGAGAAGACTCTTTTTCTGGCATAGGGATGTTCGATTTTCTCCATATTAGAAGATTAGGTAGGATTCGCCTTTCATTTTCATTAATAATAAACATTAAAAGAGTGGTTTTGTCAAGCCTGTCTAAAACTGACGGAGATGGTTTACACATGGAGCGATCTTTAATAATCTAAATGTTATTTAATGAAAGGAGATGTTCTCTTCCCCGAGCTTCCAGGATTTTTCGATCCATTTTACCCCGCATTATACACGTAAACCCGGAATCGAGCACAGATCCGTCCGGCAAGCGGGGATCAGTGGGAGATACGGGCGGGACCGATGGCATCGCGGCCGGAAGCAGGCTCCCGCCTAAGAAGTGGCCGGGCTGGGAGGGATCAGACATATCCAGAGGCTCTATGTGCACAGGATCAGCCTTCTTCACAACAAGATGTTTATCGCTTCCTCTATTTTTTCTATTTTTATCGTTTGAGGACAGTTTATCCCGTAAATTTATATCCCACTCCTCGCATACCAATGATATACTTCGGATTCGGGGGGTCGTCCTCAATTTTCTTCCTCAGATCAGCGATATGTTTGTCTACCGTCCTCGGGTGGACATAAACTTCAGCACCCCAAACCTCATCAAGAATGGAATCACGACTCTTCACCTGGCCCTTATGCTTTATGAGAAAATGAAGCAGATCAAATTCGAGGGCGGTCAGGTAGATGGACTTTCCTTTCTTTCTCGCCTCGTACTTTATAAAATCAATCTCAACATCGCCGAAAATATACAGATTAATTTCCTGTTGAGGCTGCTTTGCCCTCCTTAGAAGAGCTTTCACTCGGGCAAGAAGTTCCCTGGGACTGTATGGCTTTGTGACATAATCATCGGCCCCGAGCTCCAGCCCGAGGATTTTATCGATCTCCTGGCCCTTGGCCGTTAACATCAGGATGGGTGTCGTAATCCACTCTTGACGTAATTGTTTGCAGACTTCAAACCCGTCCATTTTCGGCAGCATTATGTCGAGAATGATGAGGTCGTACCCTTGCTCTTCTGCCATGGATAAGCCCAGCTGCCCATCTTTGGCGCTGGAAACTTCATAACCCTCAAGCCTTAGGTTGTCCTCCAACGCCATCAGGATACTTTCTTCGTCCTCTATGATAAGAATCTTTTCCATCTCATCCATCTCCTATTATGCGAAAAGGAAGCTTCATCGAAAATGTGCTGCCCTGTCCCGGCTCACTTTCAACATGAACCTTCCCCTGATGGGCTTCCACAATTTGCTTAACCAGAGTCAATCCAAGCCCACTGCCTTTAACCGTCCGCGTCAACTCATCACCTACACGATAAAAACGGTCAAAGACCTTACCGAGTTCTTCTTTCTTGATTCCAATACCAAAGTCTTGAATGGAGATAACAAGATATTGGTCTTCTGTAAATGACTTAACAACTATCTTTTTGGCCTTGCCTGAGAATTTGATGGCATTATCTATCAGATTAGTAATAGATTGAGATATAGATGCGCTGTCCGCCATAATGGATGGCAAAGAGTTTTCAATTTTCAACTGAATTTCAAAATCCTCATGAGACACACGGTCTTGAACGGCCGAAACAACCTCTTTCAATAACGTGCCAATATCAGCCTTCTCAAACTCAAATTCTTTGCGGCCCTCTTCCATTTTGGCAAAATTTAATACATTGTCGGTGAGTAAAGAAAGTCTTTCGCTCTGTTCCAAGAGAGTATCGTAGTATTTCTGGCGGCGTTCTTCAGAAGGCACCCGTCCTGTTTGAAGCATCTCCGCTAACTGGCGGATGGAAGTTAGAGGGCTTTTAAACTCATGGGAAATTGCTGAAACAAAATCAGATTTCATTTTTGCAAGTTCCAGCTCATGAGCCACAATCCGAACTGTTAAGATCAAGCCAAATATCAGGATACCCGCGATGAGAAGAAACATATAGAAATAGATGCCTCGTCTTGAAGTGAGAAATGTCTCAAATAGACGCGGGTCTTGTTGGTAGAATTCAAGGGACCAGTCCGGAAAGTTTCCTGTGAAATTTGTTCTGACAGTGACCGATCCCGAAGGCGCGTTTCCTGACGCTAAAATGGTTTGGCCATCTCTTCCTCTGACAATCCATTCGGTTTCTTCAGAGGAAACATGACGCTGGAGGGCTTGCCGGAGAAGGTTATCTCTGAGATAGTTGGCATCAAGCAAAAGCCCCCATATTTCATTCGTTTGGTTTCTATTCCCTTGGGGTTGGCTCAAAAAGGAAACAAGATATGAGTTCCTTCCTATCCCTAATATAAATCGTTTCCTTGAATCGGGAAAATCATCCAATTTCAGCGGAATTTTTGCCTGCAAGTCTGTTGCTGCGCTTTCCTGGAATTCGAGTAATTTTTCTGTTGTTTCTTTCTGTTTACTTTCCCCACTTAATAATTCTTGAAAAGTGCTTTTATAGGATAGAACTTGGTCTGGTAAGGATTCCTGTGAAAGTATATCATCAATTGAGTTTTTTATATTCTGAGCGAAAAACTCATATTGAGCTTTCTCCAACGTCCATTCTCTGTTAATCAGATCTCTATATAGTTCAATGAAAATTTTGATCGAGCTTAAAGAATCATCTGTTGCGAAAAACAAAGAGCCGAGTTCTAACCGAGCAGACAGTCCTAAAGGTATTCCATCGGCAATTCGCACCTGGCTAAAGTCTTGAGCAATTGTCTCGTACGATTTTATGGCATTCTGGTAAAGTTTTGCTTTTTTTTGGACTCTGGCAATTGTGTTACACAATTCTCCTTTCACTTGAGGGTCGGCAACTTGTTTTATCGCTTGTTGATAGATGGACAGGGCTTCTCGATATTTTTTCTGTTGAAATTCCAATTTCTGCCCTGTTTGTATTTTTCTGTTCAAGGAAGGAGTCCGGGAAGAAGGAAAGAGGCGTTGTGTGCTGCCGTTGGGAAGAAATAAAAGCTTTGAGATTGGAAAGCGAATTTTTTCTAAGTTTTGGAAAAGAAAGACCTCCTCCACAAGAGGATGCTGATCTTTTACGCTTTCCAATGAATGAAGAAAAGCAGGTTGTGAGATTCCCTGCCGCTTAATAATAGAATTTAAATATGCCTGTTCAACTTCGAAAATATTTTCATCGATCGACCTGGTAATCAGTTCTGCAATTCTGTGGTGTTCGTCCAGTCTCCTTTTTTCCAGCAAGGCCCGGTCATTCTGAATACCACGAAAGGCCAGATACCCCAGGAGCAAGCTCGGCAATCCTATACCCAGAAAGAAAAGGAGGAAGATTTTTTTACGTTTATGTACTGACAGTTCCATTAATAAAATTCTTTTAAGGATATATAGAACTTTTACTCGAATGCCGAAATTTCTTCCTTCAGTTACACTGCTTATCTAATTTTAAAAAACCCTTCCAGTAAAAACAAGTTGTTTATAAGAACTTGGGAGTTCGATCTCAATATTCCATGTTTAAGGTTATTGGATAGATATGTTATTTTTATCAATAAGTTAATCATAAAAAATTAATTCCGGCAAATGAGGAGCAGAGTCTGGTAACGGGCCTGCCCCTTACATGCTGCACATCTTACTTTCTACCTTTGACCAGTGGCAGAAAATCCTCCATTAGCCAGAATTCCGAACTGTCACCTTGGTATCCTGAAAAAACAAACCTATCCCCATCAGGCGACCAGTCAAGATGAAAAATGTTTATATCTACCAGATCCGTCTCGATGTCTACAATGCTCCCATCGTCTATTGAAATAACTCTAATATTCTTACCATAGGCCTCGGTTCCGTAGATAAAAGCGATTCTTTTGCTATCTGGAGACCAGGCCAATTCTATGTGGACATGAGCCAATTGTACTTTCGCCACCACACGCGAAACTCCATCATTTACCGAAAGGATTTTCAGTATCCCAGCCTTAAACTCCTCTTCGTCAGTGGAAAAGTATGCAATCAGTTTCCCATCAGGTGACCATGCCATTGGAGAGAACTTAACACTGTCGGAATCCGATGTCAAAGCTTTCGGATCTCCACCATTTACCGGGACGGTGTAGATATTCACCTCACCAAATCCATTAGAATAAACCTTATCAGCTCTGGCGCGTATATAGGCAATAGTCTTTCCATCCGGCGACCAACAAGGGAACCCATTAAGAACGGATGCAGGAGTTTTAGTGAGCTGTTTTGGTTTTCCTCCATCAACGGGTAGTGTCCAAATTTGCCAGTGCCAACTTGTATCTTTTTTTGTCTGTCCTGAAAAAACAATCGTCTTTCCATCCGGAGAAACATTATTTCCTCCTCCCCATGCCGGTTTGACGATTTTCTCATCGAACTGAATTGGAACAGTTTTAACTTCACCTCCCTCAGCAGGAACAACAGCTAATGAATATTTTTCCCAATCACCACTCCCCTCATCTATATTATTTGTGTGAAATATTCTTTTTCCATCGGGAGACCATCTGGGTTGTACCGGATATCCTCCATGTGAAACCAGCGCTGCCTTCCCACCTGTTGCTGGCAGAGTGTAAAGGCCAAATTCCGTTTTCTCGCGAATTACCGCTCCGATCTTATTATCGGGCGTCCATCCTGCCAAAAACATGATTCCTCCGGTTCCTTCGGGAATATCGATCTTCACGACCTCCCCGGAGGGTGCTCCATCCTCTCCGACAGGGATGATGCAAACTTGCTGACTGTCCAGGTCCAGAAAAGCAATCATGTTACCATCCGGTGACCAGGTAGGACTTGACGCATTCTTGGCATTGACAACAAGTTTTGGAGTCCCATTAGAAGCGGGTATCACCCATAGTCCACCTCCCGCTCTACCCAAATTTTTGGTGTCTACATAAGCGATCATCTTTCCGTCAGGAGAAAAGACCGGTTCTCTGGCTTGGGCATCAACCAATTGCTTCGGCGAACCCCCATCTACGGAGATTGTATTGATGTGACACTCATTACTGTCAACCGATGAAAAGGCCAGCACCTTTCCGTCTGGAGATAAACTCATTCTATAGTTTACTATACGTGCATCCCGGTAATTTTCATATACTTTCTTTGGCTTTCCACCTACGGCCGAAACAATATACATACCCTGCTTCCCCTCATTCTCTTTCCGTTTCTTACCTTGTGTCCATTCATTGAATGCGATCCATTTGCCATCACCCGACCAGGCAAGTCCGGACCAATCAACTTCCACATCGCCGGTATTCAGTATGACTGGAGCCCCGGGAAATTCAGAATCCAGTTTCCCCATGAGTGGCATAATCCAGAGCTTTTTGTCAGAAGCAGAAGCGAAGATAACTTTTTTGCCATCCGGAGATAACTGCATGGTCCAAGAAAGCTTTGTTGGAATCCGAAGTTTTCGGAAGGTAGGTTTATGAGGCACTTTTTCCATTGCCTCAATAAGCCGGGCAAGTCTTTCTTTTGCCAGAGCCACTTCTTGCTTCTGCCCGGGATATTCGTCTATGAGGCGCTGATAGGCTTTTTGTGCCTCTTGTTTTCCCAGTTTCTCATAGCACATCCCGATATGATACAACGCTTTTGCTGCAGTTGATTCATTTTCCGGAAAATCCTTAATAATCCTCTCATAAATCTCGATAGCCTTTTCCAGCTCCCCTTCGACTTCCTCTTTGTACAGCCCTGATTGGTAAAGTTGTTCAGCACTCTGCTGGATGTATGCCGATGATAGAATCACAAATGCGAAGGAAAGAAAAACAAAAATGAAAATACGTGACTTCATGGTTAGCCCTCCTTAATAGTTTACATTTCAGGAGGGAAAATACCAGAACTTTTCTTCGATTGCATGAAGCTTCTGTAACGATTGTGTGAAGATTGTGTGAAGATTAGTGATTTACTTTGGATCCAGCGGATCATTTTCAAACTACAACCCGTCCTATTCATGGTCCTCATGCAACCAAGCCAGAAATTATGTTAGTTAAAATTTAAAAGTGCACTTTTAATTTTTAAATGACAATAAAGGATAAAAAACTTGAAAAAAATAGCCTTATAATCTAATATAAATAACCTTATATTGACAACCATAGATAGTCCAGATTAAGGAGAATGATAATTTTGGATAAAGACGTAAATTATATTGTCTCAGGATTGGAACGTTCCGGTACATCTATGTTGATGCAGATACTGGAAGCTGGAGGGGTTCCCACTTCTTTTAACAGTGATTCGCGGCCGCCAGATGATAATAATCCGAAAGGTTATTTTGAACTCGAGGGCGGGAAAATCATAAACAGACTAATGAAAGGAACATTTCCTTTTGACAGATATAAGGGAAAATTTATAAAGATTACTGCTTATGGTCTAAAGTACTTACCGGCGGGGAAATATAAGGTTATCTATTCGGAGAGGAATATCGAGCAGATACTGAATTCAATGGAAAAAATGGCACGGATTCACGATGAAAAAAGGGAAGAAACCAGAGAAAGCTTTTTGAAGTTGAACGGGATGATTAAAGATAAGATAAGGGGAAGAGAAGATATTGAAGTTTTAATGGTAAACTTTAATGATATACTATCTAATCCGGAGAATAATATTAGAAAAATCTATGATTTTTTAGGTTCACAGGCATTTGACCTGGAGAAAATGATAAAGAGTGTGGACCAGAGTCTGTATCGAAATAGATAATCAGAGAAAAAGGCGGTAAAGAATATATTACGGAGAGAAAAAATGGAAAAAGAATTTACAAATGTGTCTATCCCGACTTCCTTGTATAAAAAGATAGAAGAAAAAATAAAAGGTTCAGAATTTCCATCTGTCTCGGAGTATATTACCAAAGTATTAAGGGGAAATTTTTCAGAGGAACAGACAAATCAAGAAGTTTTCAGCAAAGAAGATGAAGAAAAAGTAAAAAAAAGGCTGAAAGCGTTGGGATATATAGATTAACCGGCTTGGCAGCCAGGAAAATAATCCAGGTCTGTCAGTCCTGATAGATAACCACTGCCATTTGGACGAATTTTTGTTCAATCTTAGGAATGGCAGGTAATGCTTTGTGACTCTAGGAAAGGAGAAAAATATGATCGCACCTCATGGTGGTGAAATTATTGAAAGGGTTCTGAAAGGAAAAGAGAAAGATGATGCTCTTGAGAAAGCCAGGAAGTTGGCTTGCATAAAACTCAATCCCGATCAAATCAGTGATTTAGAAAATATTACATATGGGATTTTCAGCCCTCTAGAGGGATTTTTAGGAAGGAAAGACTACAAGAATGTTTTAAACCAGATGAGGCTTGCAGATGATTTGCCGTGGCCGATTCCAATTGTTCTTGATGTAGAAAAGGAAAAGGCTGACAAGTTAAAAGAAGGGCAGGAGATTGCTCTTATTAACCAGAGCAATCAGCCTGTTGCTTTGTTCTATCTTGAAGAAAAGTATGGGTTCAGCAAGGAGGAACTGGCAGAAAAAGTTTTCCGGACTACCGATGACCTTCATCCTGGAGTTGCCAAGGTGAAGGAGATGAAAGAAATACTTCTTGCAGGGAAAATTGATTTGATTCAGGAATCTCCAACACCTTTCTATAACTACAAGCTTAAACCTATTGAGACGAGGATCCTTTTCAAGGAGAAAGGATGGAGAACTATTGTTGGTTTTCAAACAAGGAATACTCCTCATATAGGGCATGAGTATGTCCAGAAAGCAGCACTTACTTTTACAGACGGGCTGTTTGTGAATCCAGTTATCGGACGTAAGAAAAAGGGAGATTTCAAGGATGAGGTCATCCTGGCTTCTTATGAGGAACTTCTTAAGAATTATTATCTCAAGGAAAGGGCGGTGATTGCCATTTTGCAGATGGAGATGAGGTATGCTGGTCCGAGGGAAGCCATTTTTCATTCTATAATTAGAAAAAATTTTGGCTGCACTCATATAATTATTGGCCGCGACCATGCAGGTGTTGGCAATTTCTACCCGCCATTTGCGGCTCAGGATATTTTTGGAGAATTTCCTGATTTGGGAATTATACCTTTGTTTTTCAGGTCTTTCTATTTCTGCAAGAAGTGTAATTCAGTGGTCAATGAGAAAATTTGTCCGCATTCTCCTTCAGAACATATCAATTTCAGTGGGACTAAAATTAGGGAGATGTTACTTCAGGGCAAGGAGCCTCCTCCAGAATTAATGAGGCCCGAAGTCGCTAAAGTTATTATGAGTTATGATAACCCGTTTGTTGAGTAAATTCAGGAGATATGAAATTATGGATAGTAAAAATCAGAAAGGAGTTACATTATGGTTTACGGGACTGCCTTGTTCCGGGAAATCTGCTGTTGCTGACAGAGTGGCGGAGATTTTAAGAGAACGAGGGTTGAGGATAGAGAGATTGGATGGGGATATTGTTCGCAAAAACCTGACAAGGGACCTTGGCTTTTCAAAAAAGAATAGGGATGAAAACATTCGCAGGATAACTTTTGTCGCCAAACTTTTAACCAGAAATGGTGTGATAGTGCTTACTTCGTTTATCTCTCCTTACAGGAAAGTCAGAGCTTATGCGTGCGAGGAAATCGGAAGTTTTATTGAGGTATATGTCAAATGTTCCCTGGATGTCTGTATTAAGAGGGATGTAAAAGGGATGTTTGAGAAAGCCATAAAAGGTGAGATAAAAGAATTCACAGGTATCTCAGACCCTTATGAAGAACCCTTAGATCCAGACATTCTTCTTGAGACAGACAAGGAGGAACTTGAAGAAAGTGCTGCTAAAGTCATCGAAAAACTCAAGGAGTTAGGGTATATTTTATAAATTACAAGAATTTGATTCTGTATTAATGACGACAAGCCATTCAGTGTATGACTTCGAGTGGATAGTTAAAAATTTATTCGTAGTCATTGATACGGGGAATGAAATAAAGAATAAAAGAAAAAATGCAGTAAAAGCATAGGGGGAAAAAATGAAAATAGGCATAATTGGTACAGGATATGTAGGTTTGGTAACAGCGGTTGGTCTTGCGGATTTTGGCCATGATGTTATCGGGACGGATATTGTTCCAGATAAAATTGACAAGGCGTCTCGTGGAATACCTCATATTTATGAGCCGGGCCTTGAAGATCTGCTTAAGAAAAATCTCGAAAGAGGAAACCTGGTTTTCAGTCATGATTTAAATAAAGCCATTCAAGATTCTGATGTTCTCTTTGTTTGTGTCAATACACCTCAAAGAGAGGACGGAAGTGCAGATATGTCTTATGTCGAAGGGGTTTCGCTAAAAATTGCTGAGAATCTGAATGATTACAAACTAGTAGTGGAAAAGAGCACGGTTCCTGTGAAAACATCGATGTGGATCAAAAGAACAATTGACCTGTATAAAAAGAGTCATGCAGATTTTGATGTTGCCTCCAATCCGGAATTCTTGAGGGAAGGTTCGGCTGTCTATGATTTTCTGAATCCTGACCGTGTTATTATCGGAGTGGAAACAGATAGAGCCAGGGATATCATGTTAAGGATTTATGATAGATTCAGTGACCGTATTATTATCTCCAACATCGATACTGCTGAACTCATTAAACATGCTTCCAATTCTTTCCTGGCCATGAAGATATCTTATATTAATATTATCTCTGAGCTTTGTGAAAAGACAAATGCAGACATAAAACTCGTCGCAGAGGGGATGGGATTTGACTCCAGGATAGGGCCCCATTTTTTGCAGGCAGGCCTCGGGTATGGAGGCTCCTGTTTTCCAAAGGATGTAAGGGCTCTTATCCGTATCGGAGAAGATCTTGGTGCTAATATGCATTTGCTGAAAGAAGTGGACAGAATCAACACTGACCGGATAAAAATATTTATCGAAAAGGTTAAGAAAGCCCTTTGGATATTAAAAGGAAAAAAGATTGCAGTCCTGGGACTTTCCTTTAAACCGGAAACCGATGATATAAGGAATGCGCCCAGTGTCAGTGTGATAAAAGAACTTCAAAAGGAAGGTGCTTTGCTCCGGCTCTATGACCCGAAAGCCGTAGAAAACATGAAGAATTTATTTCCGGAACAAGCACCCGGAATTAGTTATTGTAATTCTTTGGTTGAGACACTTAAAGATGCCAATGCAATGCTTATCATTACAGAATGGGATGAGTTTAAGAAGATGGATTTAGGGAAAGTTAAGGAATTAATGGCAAATCCAATCGTTATTGATGGTAGAAATGTTTTCGATCCGCAAGATGTGAAGAAACACGGTTTTGAGTATTATTGTGTCGGCCGCAAATGACGTGAGTCATTCATGAAAATTGCTGATAATAGATGAATTTGAGTGCATGTTTGCGCTCCACTAAGATTTTTAACGCCATTTCCTCCCGATCTTCTCGGCTCTGCTGGAACTCTGCATGTTTATCTTAAGCACCGCCATAATGTCCGCGAGCCATCATTAACACCGCCCCTTTGATCATACAGTGCTCACACATCCATCAGGCCCGACTTTGTCGGATTCCCTCGAAGATCGACTCAGAAAGGCTAAATCTTTTAATGTCGCTTCCTCCATCCCCTCAAATTCATATGCTTTGATTAGCATATTTCATCAATGTTAAATAAAAACATCGGCATTCTTTATGAATAATCCAGGACTTTCTGGGTTATTTAACTAATATATACGCAGTGTGGTTTTTGAAGTCTGACTCAAAGATGATGAATTCGTCCAAGTATACAGATTGCAGTTTAAAATCCACTTTTTCGCCATCAATAGAAACATCCAGGTGGATTTTCCTGTCATTTATCCTTTCATTTAAATCAGGCCAGGGGCTGAGAATTTTGATTGTTCCTTTATGAGGGAAATTGCTGTTGTATTTAAATGTGAGTTTATTATTGTCCGGATCAAAGCTGTAATAATATGCGATGAAAATATCATTGGCCGGCTGGTAGAAGTGAATTTTGGCAGATTCTCTTCCGAGCTTTGGTTCAATATGTAGGTCATTTTCACCCAATTTGAGGCCGAAGTAGCCTTCGAATAGAGCCTTGCCAAGCATCCCTGCAGAGCCGCAGAATAAATCGCTGCCAAGGCCTGTTCCCTCCCTGTTATCCCATTCAAAAAAACCTCTATTAGACAGATTTTTTCTTATTATTTCTTTTAATTTGTCTTTTGCTGTGCGGCTGGTGCCACATTCGAACATGGAATAGACGAGCCGTCCTCCAAACCAGTCCCACTGGGCACCGTTCTGGTATTCATAAGGGTCATCGAGCATGGGGTGAAGGAAGAATTTTGCCGGGTAAGGGGGGAGGAGAGTCCCGCTTATTGTAGAGACACTAAAAAATTTTTGCCTTTTGAGAGCTTGTTCGATAATATGTCTGCATTTATCGGCACCTGCCAGGCCGGAGAGTATGGCCTGCGAATTTCCTCCCATCGGAAAAATATTGTCTTCGTCAAAGTCATGCTTTAATGTGTCTAGATGGAGATGAATCCTGTAGAATCCCTTATCTTCTTGCCAGAGCCATTGGTCCGTGTTTCTCTTTATAGAATCAGCTGTTTTTTGCCAGTATTCGGCTTTTTCGCTTTGACCAAGTGAGTAAAGCATTTCCACAAGGTTAAGACAAGACTGGTAAAACATGCTCTGGTCGTATATGTCAGCTGTCCAATGAGTTCTTTTGTCTACGTAGACAGCATTTTTATCTTCATCAACCATATCCACATCCCCCCAGTCTGCCGTATGTGCTCCAGTAAGGAGGCCGTATCTGTCATTAAAACGGTAAAGAAGTACATAATTGAGTGATTTTTCAAGTCTGGTGATGATTCTTTCTGATTTGATTTTTTTCTCAAGCCAGTGAGGACCGATAATTTTGAAAATCTGGAAAGCAGCTTGCACTGTGCTCGATTCCTGATCGGTTTCTGTTGTGTTTTTGTCTGACTTACCCCTCGAATCTATCCAGTCTTCAAGAGAGCCATTTTTCTTTTGGAAGGCAAGGTGCTCTTCCAGCCAGGAACAAAGAAATTGTTTATCATAGAAATATCTAGAGGCGGGGATGATTGTATTTGCATCTCTCAGCCAGATTTGAGGATAATCAGTACCAGCCGAAAATCCGCAGACTTCTCCTGCCTTCCCGTTAAACGATACCTCATTTTGGCTCAATGTAAAGCGAATAAGTTTGAAAATTTTGTTGATCTCATCCACGCTTGAACTGAGTTTTGTGAATTTCCCGTAATCGAGACTTAAATCATACTTGTCATCAGGCCATGTTTTTTCTTTGACAAGGAGATCGATTTTTGAAGTTTTGGACCCGTAATCCTTAAACCAGGCCAGTTTTTCCTTAAGGAGGTCGAACTCGAGGATGTATTTTCCTGCCTCCAAAGGGCTTCTCAGTGTAATGGTTAATTCAGTACTTTGAGTGGGTTTAACTTTTTGGGGCAGTGGGAAGCGGCGGTTGTCGTATTTCAGGCAGTTTTCTTGTTCATCCAGAAGGTGATATGAAAGGAATGTAGGATATTGGCCTCTTGAAGTCCAGAGACTTCGTCCCAAATTTTCAATTTTAAAGTGTATTTTGAATCTTTCTCCTTCAAAAACAGAATATTTGTTTTTCTCCGGTTCGATGAGACAGAAGAAATCTGGTTTCTTTAAAGGTCTTTTTACAAGGATTTTTGTCATCAATAAACACAAGGCTGCTATAGCCAAAATGGAAAAAGAGAATACCGTTATAAGCTTAGTTGAGTGTTTAATTTTCATAAGATTTTATGCTTATTCTATAATCCATGAGAGGTTTTTCATTTTTTTCAGAGTTTAGAGAAAAATTTTCTCTTTGTCAAAAAAAATATTTAGCGGATGTTTGTGCTCAACTCAGATTTTTAACGCCATTTCCTCCCCGATCTTCTCGGCTCTGTGTAACTACGCGTATTTCAGAGCGTCGGCATTTTGACAATTTAAAGGCAAGTCCCTATAATTGGCCTATGTTAAAGAGCCTTGAAGGTTTTATTGAACCCGGAAGCGAAGAAGAATTATTGGTGAATCAACTCGACCTTTCCAGAGTACCACGTCATGTTGCTGTCATTATGGATGGAAATGGCCGCTGGGCAAAAAAGAGAAAATTGCCCCGGATAGAAGGCCACCGAGCAGGCGCAAAATCCGTACAGGAGGCAGTAGAAACTTGCGCCCGTTTTGGGGTTCGATTTCTGACTCTGTATGCTTTTTCAAAAGAAAATTGGAAAAGGCCCAAACAAGAAGTAAAAATCCTCTGGAGGCTTCTTGAAGATTATCTTAAGAAAGAAGACAAGGTTCTTGTCAAGAAGAATTTTAGGCTGATAGCTATTGGACAGAGGAAAGGAATTCCTGCAAAAGTAAGGAGCGAATTGGAACGGGTAGAGAAGCTTACAAGGCATAATGATAACTTAACCGTAATACTGGCTCTTAATTATGGGGGCAGGTCTGAAATTGTTGATGCTGTTAAGAAAATTGTAAAAGTAAGGGGTTTAGATATTGAGTCTCTGGATGAAAAAGAATTTTCAAGATATTTATACGCAGCACATATCCCTGATCCTGATCTTCTTATCAGAACAAGCGGAGAACTTCGTATTTCAAATTTTTTGCTGTGGCAGATAGCTTATTCAGAGATTTGGATTACTGCAGAATTTTGGCCTAATTTTCGTAAAAAGCACATGCTTCAGGCTTTTATTGAGTATCAGAAAAGAGAAAGGAGATTTGGAGATATCCGGCGGAATGAACATATATGACCTGCCGCGATAAAATCTCGATAATTCTCAAGGCTTAATTACAAGATGAATGATAAAAAAAGGCTTCCTACAGCCATAGTGTTAATAGGCATTCTATTTGTCTCCATTCAGTTTCTTCCACGCCTGGCTTTTTTTTGTTTTATTCAGGTAATAATACTATTTGCACTTTTTGAATTCTACAACCTTCCCATCAAAAAAAAGATTTTTCTTCACAAAACCATTGGGATTCTTTTGGCTATAATCATAGGTTTTTCATTTTATTTTGACGAGTTTTCTCTTGAATTAGGCCTTTATGTGAGTTTAGTGCTTGTAGGAGCATATTTTGTGTTTTCTATAAATAAATTAGAGAAGCTTGTGAAATTTCCAGCATCGATTGCTTTGACTTTTTTCGGGGCTTTTTATCTAAGCTTTACTCTCAACTATTTTGTCTTTTTAAGAGAGGAAAGAGGGCCTTTCATTGTTTATTATCTCCTTGCTGTTATCGCTATTGGAGATACAGCTTCCTATTTTTTCGGAAAGCTGCTGGGCCGTCATAAGCTTGCCCCTATAGCAAGTCCTCATAAGACGTGGGAAGGAGCTGTTGCAGGACTGCCGGGAGCCTGTGTTGCCGCTGTAATTATTCAGCAGATCCTGTTAAAGGATGCGGTTCTATGGAAAGTAATTCTTATTGCATGTCTGGTTGATATCGTGGCACAAATAAGCGATTTACTGGAATCCCTTTTTAAAAGAGCTGTTGGTGTCAAGGATTCATCTCACATGCTTCCAGGTCATGGCGGTTTTCTGGACAGGATCGATAGTTATATCCTGGCTGCGCCCTTTTTCTATTATTTGTTAAAATTTATTGGGCTGGAGTAAAAGGATTCAGGTTAACAAGATGGAAAATATCTCGATTCTGGGTTCAACCGGCTCTATCGGCCGGAGCACACTTGAAGTTGTAGACAGACTCAACAGCAGATTTAAGATTGTAGGTTTGTCAGCAGGCCGTAACGTCAAGCTTCTCCACAGTCAAGTTGAAAAGTTCAAGCCAAAGGTCGTTTCGCTGAAAAGGCAGGAGGATGCAGATAAGTTCAGACAGGGTTGTAAAGATCCTTCTATCCAGGTATTCTGCGGCCAGTCAGGAGCAGAGAATGTTGCCGGCTTTGAAGAAAATGATATTGTTGTTTCTGCAATAACTGGCATAAACGGCTTAATGCCCACTCTTGCAGCAGTAAAAGCAGGCAAAAAAATAGCTCTTGCCAACAAGGAATCTATGGTGGTAGCTGGAGCTTTGATTCAGGATTTGGTCAGAGAGTCCAGGGCCAAAATTATTCCTGTTGACAGCGAGCACAGTGGTGTGTTTCAGTGTCTGTCCAATGAACGGATTGAGAATGTGAAAAAGGTTTTCCTGACTGCTTCTGGAGGACCCTTTTTTCGCGATTCTATCGATGAAATGAAGAACAGAACTCTTGAAGAAGCCTTGAATCATCCGCAGTGGAGAATGGGAAAGAAAGTGACCATTGATTCAGCCACCTTAATGAATAAAGGCTTGGAGTTGATCGAGGCACGATGGCTGTTTGGACTGGAACCTCAGCAGCTGGACATTTTGGTTCACCCTCAGAGTGTTGTCCATGCCCTGGTTGAGATGAAAGATGGGGCTGTGCTTGCCCAGCTTAGTCGCACAGATATGAAAATTCCTATTCAATTTGCATTGACGTATCCTCAGAGAGAATGTGCTATCCTGCCGTCATTAGATCTAGCCGAAATACAAGCCCTGGAATTTTATAGAGCAGATACAAAAAAATTTCCTCTTGTCAATCTTGCCCGTTGGGTTCTAGAGGAAGGGGATAGTTTCCCTGTTGCCTTAAATGCAGCTAACGAGGTGGCTGTGGAAGCCTTTCTTCAAAAGAGGATAAAATTTTCCGACATTTCTACTGTAGTTGTTGAGATTATCGAAAGTCATAAAAAGGAAAATGTTGGAAGTATAGAAGAAATATTTAATGTCGACCGGGAGGCGAGACTCCGGACCCGGAATTTACTCAAACAAAGGTTGTAAAATGGGATCAATATTAGGAGCTATTCTTGCTTTTGTGATTGTATTTGGCATTCTTGTCTTTGTACATGAATTTGGCCATTTTTTTATGGCAAAACTTGTAGGTATCAAAGTAGAGGTTTTCTCTTTTGGTTATGGAAAGAGACTTATTGGTTTTAAAAAGGGAGATACCGACTACAGGATAAGTCTTGTGCCCATGGGTGGATATGTGAGATTTCCCGGTGAGGAAGGCCTTGACGAGGAAAAAAAGATTGTCCCTGGAGATTTTAGGGCGGCGAAGCGGTGGCAGAGATTTCTTGTCATATTAATGGGACCTATCATGAACATTTTGCTGGCCGTTGTACTGGTTGCTTTTTTCAACATGAAAGGAGCTTCTGTCCCTGAATACCAGAAAGAAACTCCTGTTATAGGTTGGATAGAACCGGATTCGCCTGCAGGGCATGCAAATTTACAGATAGGTGATGAGATATTAAGCATTAACAACAAGAAGACGAAAATATGGAATGATGTGAGCATAGCTGTCGGAACCAAACCTGAAAAGAAGATAACCATTGAGGTCAATAGGGAGGGAGAAGTCATAGATGTTGAGCTTTTGACAGAAAGCAGGACAAAATATGAGACTGGATATGCCGGATTTTTTGGAAAAATCCTGACACAGGTAAAGATGGTAACTCCGGGTTTGCCTGCGGATAAAGCCGGGATACTGCCGGGCGATGTTATTCTTGCTATTAATAGTAAACCGGTTTATTTTTTCCAGTTTTTAGAAATCATTCAAAAAAATCCAGGGAATGAACTTGATTTTTTAATTGAGAGAAATGGAGAAACCTTAATATATAAGGTTACACCAAGGCACAAAGGAGATATAGGAGAAGTTGGAATTGCACAGATACCGAAGTCATCGATTAAAAAATATGCATTCTTTCCGGCGTTTATTCAGAGTGTCAAGGATAATACAAAACTTGCTTTTCTTGTTGTCGACATTTTAAAGGACTTGGTAATTGGAGAAGTATCAACACGACAAATTGCAGGGCCCATTGAGATAGCAAATTTGTCTTATGTTTTCTTAAGGATGGGTTTTATGGCCCTTGCGGGCTGGATAGCTCTTATAAGCCTTCAGCTTGGGATCATCAATTTGGTTCCCATCCCGGTTCTTGATGGGGGATTGATTTTTGTCTTGATTCTTGAAGGAATATTCCGGAGAGATTTTAATGCCAAGCTTAAACGTGTGATAATGCAGATCGGTTTTGCAATATTTATCTTTTTGATTGTATTTGTAATCTTGAATGATGTAGTAAGAAGACTTCCCAACGGATGGCAGAGCCTGGTTCCTTTTTAGCGGCTGTATATACTAATTAAATAGCCTTTCCCGTAAGTGGATTTGTTTGATTTAACTGTTCAGAATTTTATCGACTTCTTCTTTATCTATTTCTGTGACAAGGGGAATACCGCTTATTCGTGCAGCATCTTGAGTTAAAGCAGCAATATCGCTTCGTGTGATGTAGCTCAGGTTGAACTTTCTGCTTCCTGCCATCATCTGACGCAAGCCTTGGCTGAGTCGATTGAAATAACTGTAAAGGCCCATCGCGCCTGTAGGAATTTCATTGAACTTATCTTTAAAGATTTTCTTTAATTCTGGCGCAGTGACAAAGATGTCTTCAGCTGTGCTTCCGAACCGTTCTATATAGATAGGAATCTGTCCTTCTTCGATTCTTTTGCCAATGGTTTTTCCTACCATTGCGGCCGCCATTGGTCCTCTAGCCATTCCTGTGAGTTTGAAATAGGGCGCACCTAGTGCGAGAACCTTGAAAATTTGATCTTCAAGAGTGATTCCTCCGGCAGCAGCAACATCAGGAATATACTCTCCTTTTTCGTCCAGTCTTCGGAGATACTGATAAAGCAAGGACCAGATTTCAACACTGGGAATACCCCATTCATTCATCATGCGCCACGGGCTCATTCCCGTTCCACCGCCAGCTCCATCAACTGTCAGCAGGTCGAGCTTGGCTTTTGAAGCGAATTTCACTGCACGGGCTAGATCGACAGGCCTGTAAGCTCCAGTTTTCAGGGTTATATATTTTGCTCCAGCACGTCTCAGTTCCTCAACTCTCTGCATGAAACTTTCTTCCTCAACCATTCCCATCCTTGAGTGTCTTTCAAACTCTTTGAAACTCCCTTTTTCGAAAGCTCGGATTACATTGGGATCTTCAGGATCAGGAAGAACGATGTATCCTCTCTGTTTTAATTCTTGGGCTTTTTCAAGGGACTTAATTTTAACCTCGCCTCCGATGTCCTTGGCCCCCTGACCCCATTTCAGTTCGACAGCTTCAACTCCCAATTTGTCGATGGTATATTCCTGTACTCCGAGTCTAGTATCTTCAATGTTTGCCTGAACGACGACTGTTCCATAGCCATCCTGCTGCCAATCCTGGAAGAGCTTTACTCGTTTCTCCATCTCCGGAGAGTGGACAATTTTTCCATCTTTAATTTCAGACTTTCTGTCCATCCCGCATACGTTCTCACCTATAGTAAGAATGCATCCTGAGATAGCAGCTCCAATAGCTAATCCTTCCCAGTTTTGTTTAGCGATATTTGTAGAACCCATACCAGGAATGACAAAAGGAAGTTTTAATTTAATTCCTTTATCATGTCCGATGCTGGTTTCAATGTTTACTTTAGGAAATGTAGCCTTGTCGCTGTCAGCTTCAACACCATATGCTCCTGCGGCTGTTCCCATTATGCTGAAATGAGAGAGGTCTACAGGATATTCTTTTTCAGAAGCTGAAGTGATGATCCCAAAAGGTTGTGGATAGAGGACTTCTTGGGCTCGGTAGGCGGATTTCCCAATTTCGCACATTCCGATACAGCCATCCACGCAGGTCACACACATCCCGCTGAAAGGGCTTATAGACCCTTCTGTCCTGTTCTTAGTAAGAGTGGCAGCACTCCTGTTGAGTTTTGTATAAGACATTATGATTACCTCCTTATTTACTCATTTGTTTATATTATAAAGCAAGCTTATCATTTTACTATTTTTCACTTGGTGTCCTGGGCCTGCTCTTTACTGCCTTGTTTTTCGGGTTTTTCTCTCACGCATGTACCGCACCGGCCTGCATCGTACATCCAGCACTGAAGCTCATCATAATAGTCCAGGCATGTTGGATCCATCGTCAGGCAGGCATTACAGACTGCTGTATCTGCATTTGGGCCCTGGCACCTTAATTGGCATGCAGGACAGATGTACATACATGCTCCACAGAGTCGGCATACGTCGGATTTCATGTCAAACGGAGTTGATATTTTTCTGTCGTGTCCCCGGTTTTGAAAACCTATTGCACGGGCGTCCATTTGCTCGGCACACATACGTACACAGAGTCCGCAGAGAATACATTCTTCGTTTCGGACCTTAAACCTGAGTTGTTTAACTCCGAATTTAGAAGCCAGATCCTGGATTACTTTTGAGTTTGGAGCTATCGAGAGCATGAGTTCAATCATCATTCTTCTTGCTTTAATTACTCTTGTTGTGTCTGTTCTGACTACAAGTCCTTCCTCTGCAGGGTATGTGCAGGAGGAGGCGAGCGTGGCTTTCTCTCCTTCACCTATTTCCACAAGACAAAGACGGCATCCTCCGTATACACTCAAACCAGGGTTGTAGCAAAGAGTGGGAATTTCGAGCCCGTAAAATTTGGCTGTTTCCAGAATGGTCCACCCTTCTTCTGCTTTGACTTCCAAGTTGTTTAATTTCATATTAATCATTTTTACCTTCCTATTGCTTTTTTACCCTCTTCAGTTTCTAATTCACATCTCAAGCAGCGTCTCGCTTCCTTAACAGCCATCTCCTCGGTTAGAGTCAGTTCAACTTCCTTGAAGTTCTTCTGCCTTTGCTTTACAGATAGCTTTGGTAATTCGGGCCTTTTTGCTTCCTCGATTTCCTCTTCACTCAGCTCGACAGGCTCAACATATAAAGATGGCCTGGTTAGTTTGTATTCTTTTGTTAATTTTATCCCTTCAAGATATTTTTCAATTGATTCTGCAGCTGTCTTTCCCGCGCTTATGGCTTCTACTACGGTACGGGGACCGGTTACTACATCTCCACCGGCAAAAACACCCATTCGGTCAGTTAAAAGTGTTTCTTTGTTAACTAAAATAGTATTCCATTTGGAAATGCTTAAGTTATCTTTATCGCTTACGAAAGATGTGTCGGGTCTTTCGCCAATGGCAGGGATAAGCGTGTCTAATTCGATTGAAAATTCAGAGCCCTCGATCGGGATGGGTCTTCTTCTACCGCTGGCATCCAAATCGCCCAATTTCATCTGGATGCATTCTACCCCTATAACTTTTCCATTTTGAGTTAGCACTCTTGTTGGGGTGGTTAAAAATTTAATGCCAATTCCTTCCTCAATGGCACTCTCTATCTCTTCCTCGAATGCAGGCATTTCCTTTCTCGTTCTTCTGTATAATATTGTAACGTTTTTACAATTCTTATTCCGGATAGCTACTCGAGCTGCATCTACAGCCGCATTTCCTCCACCAATAATTCCAACTCGCTCGCCTAATTCTACTTCATTTCCTAAATTAACTTCTTTAAGCAGTTCTATTGCTTGGATAACATCCTTTGAATCTTCATTAGGAATGTTCAATTTCATTGATTTGTGTGCACCAATAGCAATAAAGACTGCTTTGTATCCTTCTTTAAACAGGTCATCAATAAAGAAATCTTTACCTAATTTTGTGTTTGTCTTTATTTTTACACCTGATTTTGTTATATTATCAATATCAAAATTTAATATTTTTTTGGGCAACCTATGATCTGGAATCGCAATTGCTATCATTCCTCCTGGTACTGGTAGAGATTCAAAGATGGTTGCTTGATATCCCTTTAGGCTGAGATAGTAACCTGCTGTTAAACCTGAAGGGCCCGCGCCTATGATTGCAACTTTGTCCTTTTTAGATTTGTTGTTGTTTTGTACTCGAAAATCATTTTCTATTGCCCAATCAGTGACAAATCGTTTTAGGGATCGAATAGCAATTGGTTCTCCAAATTCTCCAGTCCTGCAGACTTTTTCACAAGGATGGTGGCAGACCCTGCCGCAAACTGAAGGCAGAGGATTATCTTTTCTTATAATTTTTAGGGCTTCTTTAAATTTTCCGTGAGCGATTAAAGCTATATATACAGAAGCCTCTTGGTCAATTGGACAAGCATATTGACAGGGTGAAGACACAATTTCTGTGCACACTACAGCCGGGCATTTTTTACGTTTGATATGATCTTCGTATTCTTCTTTAAAATATTTTAGTGTAGACAAGACTGGATTAGCAGCAGTTTGTCCTAGCCCGCACATGGATGCATCCTTTACTATGTTTGCCAGTTCTTCGAGCAATTCAAGATCTTCTTCTTTTCCCTTTCCTTCTGAAATGTCTTTAACAATTTCCCACATGCGCTGTATGCCTTCGCGGCAGGAAAGGCATTTGCCGCATGATTCATCACGGAGGAAATTCAGGAAATATTTAGCTACATCCACCATGCATGTATTCTCGTCCATGACGATCATTCCGCCCGAGCCCATGATTGAACCGACTTTGGTCAATGTGTCGTAATCAATGGGTAAGTCAAGCATCTCTGCTGGAATACATCCGCCTGAAGGGCCTCCTGTCTGTACTGCCTTAAATTTTTTTCCTCCTGGAATCCCTCCCCCGATGTCAAAGATTACTTCTCGTAGTGTGATTCCTATAGGAACTTCGACCAGCCCTGTGTTATTAATTTTCCCGACTAAGGAGAATATTTTAGTTCCTTTGCTTTCATTTGTACCGATACGGGAGAACCACTCGGCGCCTTTATCAATGATAATAGGAATATTGCCCCAGGTTTCGACATTATTGATGTTAGTAGGCTTTCCCCACAAGCCTTTCACTGCTGGGAATGGAGGTTTTTGACGAGGTTCACCGACTCTTCCTTCTATGGAAGCCATAAGAGCAGTTTCCTCTCCACAGACAAAAGCTCCTGCTCCTTCGGAAATGTGTATGTTCAAGCTGAAATCAGTCCCCAAAATATTATCTCCAAGGAGTCCCAGTTGCTCTGCCTGTTTGATAGCTAAAGAGATATGTTTTAATGCAAGAGGATATTCAGCGCGAATATAAATATATCCTTCTCTGGCAGCGATAGCATAAGCTCCGATTATCATCCCTTCGAGAATACGGTGAGGGTTTCCTTCCATTAAACTGCGATCCATGTATGCCCCAGGGTCACCTTCATCAGCATTACAGATGATGTATTTTACGTCTCCTTTGGCCTGCCTAGCGAACTGCCATTTTAGGCCAGTTGGAAAGCCTGCTCCTCCTCTTCCTCGAAGACCGGATGCTTTTACAGTTTCGATGACTTCTTCAGGATTGATTCCTCCCAAAACCTTTGCTAAGAAACTGTAGCCGCCTGTGGAAAAGTAGTCATTAATATCGGTGGGATATATAAGTGCGTTGTCTCCTAATACAACGCGTTTTTGTTTCTTGTAAAAGCGAATATCTTTTTCCTTGACTGCTTTTTCTCCGGTTACTGGGTCAGAAACAAGGAGGCGGCCTATAATCTTGTTCTTAAGAATTGTTTCAAAGATGATTTCTTTCGCATCTTCTGGTTTTACATGCTGGTAAAAGATACCTTGAGGCTGGATAATAATGTTGGGTTCGGCTTCACAAAAACCGTGGCATCCAGTTGCTTTGATATTGACTTTACCATGTAAATTTTCATCTTTGATTACTTTTTCTAAAGACTCGATTAAGTCTAAAGAGCCTCGTGCTTGTCCACATGTTCCTGATGAAACAATGAGAACAGGCTTTTTATCAGATATTTTTTTTTGGATTTGATCGTTTATTATTTGCTTTAAAGCTTCGATTGAGTTAATTTTGTTGATGTCCTTCATTTTCCTTCTCTTTTTTTCTGTAGTTCTTTAAAATTGATTTAACTTTTCTTATATTTGTCTGGGCATAATAGTTACCATCAACGACAACGACAGGGCCTATAGCACAGCATCCCAAACAGGCAACTGTTTCTAATGTAAATTGTTTATCTTTTGTTGTTTCTCCTGCTTCAATATCCAGCTCTTTTTTAAATTCTCTTAGAATTTTCGGTCCTCCTCTAACATGACAGGCAGTTCCTACGCATACAGTTACAATGTGTTTTCCTCTTGGCTTGAGACTGAATGCTCGGTAAAATGTTGCTGCTCCGACAACGTCAATTAAAGGGACTCCTAGAGTTTCAGAAGTAATTTTTAATGCTTCTTGGGGAAGATAATTATATTCTTTCTGGATATCCTGTAAAATGGATATTAAGGCCTTTTTTTCAGTGTTATATTTTGTGATGAAAGACTGAACTTTTTGTGTTTCGATATTCACAGGTTTTCCTCCAAATGATTGTAGATTATATTTTTGTTAATGTTCACAATATCAGTTAGATGTAAAATTTGGTTGGGAGGTATTTGATAGTAAATGCGTTAAAGATTATATATGTTATAATTCCTCCTCGTAAACAAAAAAAATTATATTATAATTATAAATATTATTAAAACAAATTTATAACAGATATAATTTTTCATTGTCAAGGATATTTTTCAAATTTAACCTGAATTTGAGGACATGTCTGCGCTCCACTAAGATTTTTAACGCCATTTCCTCCCCGATCTTCTCGGCTCTGCTGGAACTCCGCGTGTTTATCTTAAGCAGCGCCACAATGTCCCCGAGCCATCATTAACACCGCCCCTTTAATTATACAGTGCTCACACATCCATCAGGCCCGTCCGACTTTGTCGGGTTCCCTCGAAACCGACTCAGAAAGG
>AWNV01000053.1 GCA_000493965.1 Candidatus Aminicenans sakinawicola JGI OTU-1 | reverse complement strand
AACGCATTAAAGAAAGCAGTTTCGCAGTCAAGATGCATGGTTTCATTTATACTGAGTAACTGTGCCCAGTTAAATATGTTCAAAGCGATAATTTGCTTCTTCATCGGGAAAAATCAAGCGTGAAAAATATGTCGCACCGGCAAAATAATCCTTTTTTCCTATAAATAACTGTTTTTAAATACTGTTCAGGCTCATAAGGCTTGGATTAAGAAACTTATGTCATGAGTTCTGAAATTATAGGAGAATCAAAATGAAAAAAGTTTTGTTATTAATTTTAGTCTACTCCCTTTTACCATTCAATATGTTATCTCAAGAACTTAGTTATGGCAATCGTTCCGGAGAACAACAGAATTTTATCCTAGATTATTCAAAAAAACACGAATTAATGGGCAAACATTTTGCCTCTCTAAATGAGATTGATGAAAGAGTAAAGATCTTAAGTGATGGTTGGCAGAAGCTGATCAATTCTAATGATCCGGTTCTAAAAAGATTTGATGGATATGCATTACTTCTAATTTCGCAAATTGCTGGAAATGCCAGGTGGGTAGAAGAACATCTTTTAGTTAAATATGTGATACCCAATTTAATTGAGGACATCAAACACATAAAAAATAATTCTCTTTACCCGTATTTGTATTTACTGAATATACCAACATACTTTAGTGTAATTGGATATTCACTGACGACTGATATGAACCTCGATCTTTGGAATAAATTGTATAATTCACTTTATTCATTACCAGAAATTATTGATTCTGTACTTAATAAAAAAATATTAAAAGAGGGTTTTAAAAAAACATTAATATCTATCAAAAAAAATTTGCTTGATTCAGAGAAAAGTTATGAATTACTAAATGCAATTTATAACGAAAAATTAGATTTAGGATTTAATCTTTTATTTACAGCGTTATCCCAGGGACCAATTGTTAAAACTAAATTAATACGCCCCGGAAAGCTCCTATCCGATAAATTTATGTCAAGTAATCAAAAAGAAAAAGCCTTCGCAACACTGGATTTATTATCTCAATATACAATCGAACAAGAACTTTCACGTGATTCTCTTAAATCATGGTATTTAAATGTTGATAAGCATAATGGCGAAGCAAAATATAATTTAATCAATAAAAAATCTATTAGACCTATTCTAATTAGGTCTGAAAATCAATATAAGTTAAGTGGAACCTATCTAAATTTAACAACAAATAACCAATTCGACTTATCGAAGATTAATAACCAATATATTCTGATTGATTTTTGGGCAACATGGTGTGGACCTTGTAAGGCAGAAATACCTGATCTAAATAAATTTCATTCACTCTTTAAGTCAGAAGAAAATATTATTTTTATTACAGTTGTATGCGATGCTGTAACAAAAGGAGCAAAAATAAATGATATTAAAAATTTTATAAAACAGAAAAATATTAAATATACCGTCCTTTATGACACAGAAGAAAAATCTCTCGTAAAACGATTTAATGTAAGTGAGTACCCAACTAAATTTCTTCTTGACAGAGATGGATATATTTTAGAAAGGACACGTGGAATAAGAATTGTTGATTTAAATATTGCGGAAACATTTTTCAGAAAATTGTGGGATAAATAATATTTACACCATATAACATCTGGCTGCAGGCAACCGCCTTCAGCCATGCATTTTTGAAAGTTGATTGGTATGTAAAATTTTTTCATGTTTCGACAGGTCGGGGCCTGAACCCGGCCTGTTAGCCTTAATAAAGGGGTCAGGTCTTCGTTTGACTGTTAGTTAGTTTTTTGCTACAATTTTTGCATGAGTAGGCCACTAAAGAGTCCAGGGACGGAGGTTTAATTCTTGAATTTATTTAAATTGCTTCTATCCGAAAAAGGATTCAGTGCTTGACCTCTTTCTATTGACGCTTACTTTGATTCCAAATTATTTTTCTCTTTTTTCTGTTTGCGTTTTTCCTTAAGTGTAAGTTTAGCCTTTTTTTGTTTTTCTTTTTTACTCTTATCTTTTTTTCCTTTTTCTACCATACTTATATCTCCTTAATTAATATTTTATCACAAAAAGCAGTGCCATAATAAAGGGAGCAAGTCTACTGTTGACTCTTAGTAAAAAAAATTAGGAATTACGAATAGGATTGTCTAAGGTTTTTGAAAAAGATTTTGGTCAACAGTATTAGGTCCGAGCTGGCATAGGACCATCAACAAGTGGATTCAAAAAAAGGATAAGAAAACTGGAAGTTATTCTTATTAACAGTCATTTGAAGACCTGATAATCATCTAGAAGATTTCTAGTATTAAAAAGAGTCTTCATTTTTTATAATAATACATAGGAGGCTTTTAGATGTATTATATAGGTTCAGATCTTCATTCAACAAAAACACAATATCAACTCATCATGAATCGACTTATAGAGTCTGGCAGAGACCCAATGATTACAAGAGGAACGCTTGAAGGGAGAATAATACCGGGAAGTTGTCGTTTTATCCTATAAAAGTAAACAGCAGTTTACAACTTCTTACTTTAGCCTGAAATCGAGCTTAGCTGCTTACAGGGGAATACAAGGCAGCTAACCCTTTTGGCGTGTTTCTTGAATCACAATCCCTGCCATGGGCAGGGTATATCTTCAGCGTCATCCGGAGAGAACGGTTATGCTGGACAGACCTCACCGCCAGGTGGTATTTACCATACCCAAGATGCTGCGGATATTCTTCAAGTATAAACGCCCGCTTCTCTCTTCACTTTGTCTCTGCAGAAAAGAGGCGCTTGTGAAATACTTCAAGGCTGCCACATGCAAAGAGATCGCACCAGGCATCATTGCTGTGATACAGTCATTTGGGAGCCGAATGAATTTTCATCCTCACCTCCATTTTCTTGTTACAGAGGGAGGGGCAGATAAAGAAGGCCGGTTCCATAAGGTCACAAGCTTCAATGATTCACTGCTCTGCCGGTTTTTCACACGCGAGGTTTTTTTGCTTCTTCTTCGCAAACAGTTAATCAACCGGGATCTTGTACAAAGGATATTGCACTGGCAGCATACAGGATTCAATGTACACAGTAAGGTTCGCATAGAAACCAGAGAAGAGGCAGAGCAGATAGGTAAATATATGATCCGGCCTATCCTCTCCCTCAGACGGCTTTCCTTGGATGAGGCACAAGGGCAGGCAATCTATCAATACGGCAAGCACAGCGCTGAGACTGAACATATGGATTATCTGGAGTTTATTGCCCGTGTTACCTCTCATATCCCTGACAAAGGTCAAGTCATGGTCCGTTATTACGGGCTGTATGCCAACGCGCACAGAGGGAAGAAGCGGAAACAGGAATTGATCCTTCCTGCTCCCCTATTATTGAAGATGAAGCCTCATTAGTAAATTCCTATCTCTTTTTAGTACCACCTTTCCCTTCTTTAAGCACCTGTTCCAATTTCTCCGCGGCATGCTTGTGGTCAAATTTCATTACCCGTGTTAATGCATTCATACCAATCTTCTTCCTTAGCTCGGCGTCTTTTAACAGCATAATCACATACGTGGAAAAAACATTATAATCATCAGCCNCGAACATGTCTTTCCCATTTACTGGATTCATTCCAAAGGTAGCCAGTCGAGTAGCAACTACTGGCAACCCGCAAGCCTTAGCTTCTAAGAGCTTGCCTCTGAAACCCGTGCCCAACTCAATCGGAGCCACAAACACGTCGCTATTCCAGTAAAATCGCCGCACATTCTCGTCATCCCCGCCTTCCCGAACAGTCACATTGTCACTTCTCAAATCCAGCAGTTCTTGGGGTGGATTGAACCCAATTGCATAAAACTTTGCATCCGGGACTTCCTGCTGGATTCTATCCCAGCAGTGGTGGATAAAGTTCTTCACCGCATCCACATTGGGATAATGCTGAAAATTACCCAGGTAAAGGATATTTTTAGTGTTTCTTTCCCAAGACTTCTTATTTGGTGGCGTGTAAAAACCCGTGTCAACGCCATTAGGCACTACCCGGATCTTGTTCTTCAATCCGGGAGCATAGTTTACCAGAATATCGCCATCCTCCCGTGTTAAAGTTAAAATCCTATCAACAACGTTGTACATCCTAAACTCGTAATTAAACAGCTCATTTATTGTAGCGTCACTAATATCCTCTCCTTTTGCAGCTCTTAGTGTAAATGCCTTCGTGTAGCATTCGTGTACCGAAATCACAGTCATGGTATCGGCTGGGATGAGATTGCGATTCGCTTCTATGTACTGCCCCATCATCGAATATTCAGCAATAACAACATCAAAATGCTTCTCCTTCAAAATCAGTTTCAATGCATCCTCAATCCCTTCATCGTAACCGCCGTCTCCTGTTAGGAAGACTTTCGGTCTATTTAATCTTTTATAACGCGCCTCTACTTCATCACGAGGTCTTTCCTTAACAGAGTTAATAAGTATAATCTTCTCACAGAAGGGCTCAAGGCTTTTATCCTTCCGGTCTGCTTCAGTATAAGCGGAGGCAATTAGCGTTATCTTGTGTCCCATCGAAGACAGATTCTTAATTCTGTGATAGATGAGAATGGGTCCGCCTATAATGTCTTCTCTGGGAAACAGCTTTGGTAAAAACAGTATATTCATATTCCTTGTACCCCGTTACAGATAATATCTCTTATCCGTGAACGAATATCTTTCTGACCTGTAAACCGCATCAATTCCTGCCACTGTTTTTGCAGTTCGCATAACTTTTGAAAAGGGTCGAATTTTGGTAGGGCATCCGTTCTGGCAAGGGGGATATTGTTTAACGCTTCTTCACCGCCTTTTCTATCGCCTTGAGCGAGATACTCTTCAGATAACAGTTTGCAAGCCTTCTCAACCTTCTCTTCGAGGTCTGGTTTCAGAAAACACCCGGGATAAGGGTCAAAATCCTCTGGATTAACTTTTGGCATTCCTTCTACCGCATTTTGCGTTTCGATCTTCGCTCGCTCATAGATAAAACGATAGATGTCTTCTCGCAACTGCATCCATGTGGGATGCGTCTTTGATGGTGGAAGGTGCTTGATGGAAAGTTGATTATCCAGGAAGAAATGAAACCCAAACATTCTCGCATTTATCAAAAAATCTATATCCTCGCCTCTCCGGACATTCGGGTCAAAAGGAACGACTGTAAAGAGATTGCGATGGATAACCATATTTCCACCGAAAACAAAAGATGTCGCTTTCAACCTCGGTTCAGTGCCAATAACCTTATCAAATGCTTCATTCATCCTCTCATATTGATCCCAGTATTTCATCCAGGGACGATATGGTTTTGTAACGTGGTAGTCACCATCTGGTTGAAGATAGTAGCCCGCCACCGCGTTGATGGTTATTCCACCAATTTTCCTTCCAATAAATTCTCTGGCTTTCGTCATGAATTCCTTGTCTTCGAAGACTTCATCATCGTCAATAAGCACTGCAACATCTGAACCCAGAACATGCGGAATGAACATGCAGAGATTTCGAACGTTGGAATACCCTCGAAGTTGGAGGAGGTTAATATGCTCTTCCGCTTTTTTACCCTCGCTATCACGACGCAATAGCTCATGTATCTGCTTTAGATGTGATTGTCCAAACAGCAGCACTTCTACTCCCGGATTGGCAGACTTAATGATACGAGCAACCTTTTTCTCAATCTTAGATTCGATCTCCTCTGCCGTAGCGACTACAATTATCACCAGTTGATAATCTTTGTCCTCCAGCCGCTCTATGCTCTGTATTGCACTGAGTAAAGTGCCTTCACTGTCTAAAGGTGTTGTGTGGTCATAGATGGCGTCTCCTTCCTTCCAGCCAACTTCGCTTTCTCTTCCCCAATATGAAGGGATTACTATTGTGAGTTTCATACTCATATATTTTTTATTCATCTTACATCAGATTACCTATAATTAACAGATAATTGTCATAATAGGAAAAAAGCAAATTCCAATTCCATTAGGAATAGCATTAGCCGTTAAGTTAATTCCCAAAGAAATCATGGTAAAGTGCAAACAAAAGTCTCAGGATAGAACAGACAGCAAACAGCCTGCAAATTGGATTGCAGGTGGCATCATTATAGCAATATGGATAATGGTCTTTTGTGCACTTGTATACAAGATATTATAAGGTATACTAAAATTAAAAAATGATAGATATAAACTTTCCTGGAACAGTATAATAGTTACTTACTAATATTTTCCATTCAATTTCTTGTGAAATAATTTGTGTCAATTCTCTTGACAACAATTCAATATTTGGTTATTCTACCAAATATGAAAATGGATGCCAGGAAAAGAGCTCGTTGCGAAACGAGGGCGGTTGTATTAAAAGCCCTTGCTCACCCAACTCGACTATTTATGATAGAAGTGCTTGCAGAGAAATCCTATTGTGTCTGCGAACTTACAGAAATGGTCGGACTGGATATCTCTACTGTATCAAAACACCTGTCGATCCTTAAGAACGCCGGATTAGTCCATGTTGAGAAAAAAGGAAAACAGGTGTTTTACAGCCTCCGCATGCGCTGTGCTTTGAATTTCCTTGATTGTGTAGAGGCCGTGCTTAGAGAGCAAGCACAAGACCTAATGGACGCAATAAAATAATTTTTTAAACTATATTTGATCAATTGGCAAACAATATAAAAAATGGATTTTAAGAGATAGAACCTATGAGTCAGACAGACTGGAAAAGCGAATGGAAACCTCTCTTGATAATTACTCTTGTATTTCTTGGCACTTTTTATCTTCCTTTGGGTATCCCCCGGTTCGATAACGCCCTTATGGAATCACTGCACCTTGCGAAATGGTACGCTCAAGAACACGTTCTCACATGTCTCATTCCAGCTTTTTTTATTGCTGGGGCCATTGCTGTGTTTGTGAGTCAGGCCTCCGTAATGAAATACTTCGGGGCAAAAGCAAAAAAGGTTCTCGCCTACAGCGTCGCATCCGTATCAGGCTCTATTCTTGCCGTTTGTTCATGTACGGTTCTTCCCCTTTTCGCAGGAATATACAGGATGGGAGCAGGATTAGGTCCTGCCACAGCCTTCCTGTATTCCGGGCCGGCAATCAATGTTCTGGCAATAATTTTAACGGCCAGAGTCCTGGGGCTTGAACTTGGAATCGCCCGCGCTTTGGGGGCCATCATTTTTAGTGTCGTTATCGGGCTTTTGATGCATTTTATTTTCCACAGAGAGGAAGTGGAAAAAGCCAATGCACAGATGGCCATGCCTGAGCCCGAGGTTACCAGACCTCTATGGCAGAATACTCTTTATTTTGCCTCAATGATCGGGATTCTGGTTTTTGCAAATTGGGGAAAACCAGAAGATCCTTCAGGATTCTGGAATCTCATATACTCTTCAAAATGGTTCATTACCGGTATTTTCGCCTTTGCATTGGCTCTTATTCTTGTGGCCTGGTTCGGACTTAAATGGGGGAAGGTAGCCGTGGCATTCATTCCCTCTATTTTCCTTGGGCTGGCATTTCCCCACGAACCAGTCATTGCCTTTGCTGCCGGTGTCATCGGGCTTTCAATTTTAACCAGTACGGACAAAGGCGAGGTCGGAGACTGGTTCAGTTCAACATGGGGATTTACCAAGCAAATATTACCTCTTCTCTTTTTCGGAGTGCTCATAGCCGGCGTTTTGCTCGGACGTCCGGGACACGAAGGGCTGATTCCTTCCGAATGGGTGAGCTCTGCAGTGGGAGGAAACTCCATTTTGTCGAATCTATTCGCTTCGGTGGCCGGTGCTTTCATGTATTTCGCTACTCTTACAGAGGTCCCCATACTCCAAGGACTCATCGGAAATGGGATGGGACAAGGACCTGCATTGGCGCTGCTCCTTGCCGGCCCCGCTTTGAGCCTTCCCAACATGCTGGTTATTCGCATCGTAATGGGGACAAAAAAAACAATAGTGTTTATCTCCCTTGTTATTTTGCTTTCAACAATAACCGGTTTGATATACGGAGCATTCTTTTGATTCAAGGAGGATGAAAAAAAATGGTAAAAATCCAAATCTTGGGTACAGGTTGTCCGAAATGCAAAAAGCTAACGGAAAATGCAGAAAAAGCCACACACGAACTGGACGGTGAATACGAAATCGTCAAAGTGACAGATATCAACGAAATCATGAAGTTCGGCGTTATGATGACCCCTGCTCTTGCGGTTGAAAATGAGGTCAAGAGTGTAGGAAAGGTCTTGAGTGTTGAAGAAATAAAGAAAATCATCTCTTGAAATATCAACCTAAAACATACAGAGGAGGAAATTATGGGAGACAACAAGGAAAATATTACCACCGTCGTCCAAGCCGCGCTTTTTAAACTTAGCGAATGAAGTCTTTCATACTACGAATAGGAGGAGAGGCATGAAAAAACTCACAATCACATTATTATTACTTATATTCAGTACTCAATTCTACGCCCAAAACAGCGGAGAACAGGCCAATGAACCAAAAACCGAGCAAAAGCCTAAAAGTGAGGAAAATCTTATTATCAGCGGTGAGCAGCTAGACTTCTCAAAGCACAAAGTGACATTTATTGAGCTTGGAGCAGACAGATGCATACCTTGCAAAGCCATGCAACCGATCATGCGTGAAATTGCTCAAAAATATAAAGGCACGATCCAGGTGGTTTTTTACGATGTTTGGAAAACTCCTAAATACGCGAAAGATTATGGCATACAAATGATTCCGACTCAGGTCTTCATCGACAAAAACAGTGATGAGATTTTCCGGCATGTCGGTTTCTTTGCGAAAGATGACATAATGAAGATGTTAAAGGAAAAAGGCATTCTTTAGATGAAATGTTAAAACTGTTTACTGCTCTTTCTCATGCCATCGAGGGTGCTCCTTTAATCGCAGTAGTCGCATCTTTCATTTGGGGAATCCTTAGCATTGTATTGAGTCCTTGTCATCTCACAAGTATTCCCTTAATAATTGGCTATCTTAGCAACCAAAGAGAATTATCCACAAAAAAAGCCTTTCACCTGTCCATAATCTTTTCTGTTGGTATCCTTATATCCATAGCAGTCATTGGAGGGATTACTGCGGCGGCTGGACGAATCCTGGGAGATGTAGGAAAAATCGGTAATTATGTCGTCGCAACGGTCTTTCTTATATTTGGATTAAACTTACTTGGAATTCTTCCTCTGAACTTTCCCGGTCTAAGCACTTTAAAATCTCAAAGGAAAGGATATTTCTCCGTTTTATCTTTAGGGCTGGTATTCGGATTAGCCCTTGGGCCCTGCACATTTGCATTCATGGCCCCCATGTTGGGCATAGTATTCAACCTGACAGCCAAAAATCTTCTCTATGGCCTGGTTCTATTATCTGCCTTTGCAGTAGGCCACTGTACCGTGATCATTACTGCGGGGACGAGTACGAGATTGGTTCAGCAAATCACCAAATGGGATGAACAATCAAAAGGAATCACAATCATCAGGAAAATATGTGGGATCCTGGTCCTGCTAGGCGGAATTTATCTGGTATATTCCACGTTTTAACTTAGGATATACGTATGATATTCACTACAAGTTACAGGAGGGAACGGAATGGAAGACAAAGCCTGTATTACTAAACAACCCAAAGGTCTGAGTTTATTTGAACGGTACCTCAGCGTCTGGATTATCCTATGTATCGCGGCAGGGATCGTATTGGGCAAACTCGCCCCAAAAGCAGCGACCTTTCTGGATGGCCTGGCCATTTATGTCAATGAAGCGCCTGTTGTTTCCATCCCGATTGCAGTCTGCCTCTTCTTCATGATGTATCCCATCATGGTCAAGATCGACTTTGCCGAAGTGCTTCAGGCTGGCAAGAATCTCAAACCGGTCAGCCTGACCCTATTCGTAAACTGGGCCATAAAACCTTTTACCATGTACGCCATTGCCTTAGTGTTTCTCGGTGTACTGTTTAAAACCTTTATAGGCACTGAAGCACTCGATTTAATAAGGATGCCTTTGGGCCTCGATCTTCCTGTGGGCGCGGAACACGGAGCCGGAACGGTTATTCTTGTCGAGGGAGTCAAGATGCTGGCCATTCCCTTATGGCGAAGCTATCTGGCGGGATGTATTCTGCTCGGGATCGCTCCCTGCACGGCCATGGTTCTGGTCTGGGGCTATCTGTCAAAAGGAAACGACGGGCACACGCTGGTCATGGTGGCCATCAACTCCTTGGCCATGCTCTTTCTTTATGGACCTCTCGGCGGATTCCTGTTGGGCATAGGCCGTCTCCCCGTTCCATGGAAAGCTCTTCTGCTGTCTATCGGGATTTATGTGGCCCTACCGCTGGTTGCAGGATTTATTTCAAGAAAATTGATAGTGGCCAAAAAAGGCCTGGAGTGGTTCAACACAAAATTCCTGCATATCCTTACACCTGTAACCATTGTCGCTCTTTTGGTCACTCTTGTTCTCTTATTTTCTTTCAAGGGAGAAGTGATACTTTCAAATCCCTTGACCATACTCTGGATTGCCATCCCGCTTTTTATCCAGACAAACCTTATATTCTGGATCACGTACGGATTAGCAAGAGTATTGAAGCTTTCTTATCAGGATGCCGCACCATCGGCTATGATCGGTGCCTCCAATCACTTTGAGGTGGCTATCGCCACAGCAGTCATGCTTTTTGGCCTCTCGTCAGGAGCAGCCCTCGCAACAGTCATAGGCGTCCTCATTGAAGTCCCGGTGATGCTGATGCTTGTGCGGATCTGTCTGCGGACCCAAGGCTGGTTCAGTCCAAACCGCTAGAATTAAATCATAAGGATGGGCAATAGTAACATCAATGCTTAATTCATCCAGAATATCTACCATGGTATAGCTCGAACGGCCGGCTTCAATAACTGCTTTAACATCACCGCTTCCATTAAGAAACCTCTCCAGCTCTGAGCGGTAGTTTGCCACCCTTCCGGATTTGAGTTTTTCTCCCTTCTCATTAAGCATTGTGATGTGTGAGTATTGCTTGTGATGGTCAATTCCCATATAATTATTCATGATAACTAGTGGCTGAATAATTACAGGAGGAAAGATAAAAGATGAAAAGAATATATCTTGATTATGCTGCTACCACCCCTGCCCATCCTGAGGTGGTAAAGGAGATGCTCCCTTATTTTAACGAAGTTTATGGAAATCCCTCCTCTATTTACCAAATTGCTCAGAGGGCGAAATGGGCGGTTGGGGAGGCAAGAGAAAAGGTTGCCAGACTTATTAATGCTAAGGCAGAAGAGATTATCTTTACCAGTGGAGGAACTGAGGCAGATAATATGACCATAAAGGGTATAGTATTCGCAAATAAAAGATGCGGAAATCATATCGTAACCTCCAAAATAGAGCATCATGCGGTTTTAAATGCTTGTAAGTGGTTTGAAAAACAGGGATTTAAGATAACATATATTTCTGTAGATAAATACGGGATGATCGATCTTGATGAGTTAAGGAAGAGTTTGACAGATAAAACTATACTTATTAGCATAATGCATGCTAATAATGAAGTGGGGACAATTGAGCCCATCTCAGAGATTGCCAGAATTGCTAAAGAAAAAGGGATATATTTTCATACCGATGCTGTGCAGACAGTAGGGAAAGTTTCTCTTGATGTGAAAGAATTAGGAGTAGATTTACTCTCGCTTTCCGGGCATAAATTATATGGACCAAAGGGAGTAGGAGCATTATATATAAGGAAGGGAGTAAAAATCTCACCGCTCATTCATGGTGGTCATCATGAAAGAAATAAAAGGGCGGGAACAGAGAACGTCCCCGGGATTGTTGGCCTGGGGAAAGCCTGTGAAATTGCAGTTAAAGAAATGGCTGCCGAGGGAAGGAGATTAAAGGTGTTGAGAGACAGGTTGTATAAAGGCTTAAGTGAACGGATAGATGAGATAGTTCTAAATGGTCATCCCCAGGATAGGCTTCCCGGAATTTTAAACATCTGTGTAAAATATGTCGAAGGGGAGTCTATGCTTATAAATTTGGACCTGGAGGGGATTTGTGCCTCAAGCGGTTCTGCTTGTACCTCCGGTTTGTTAGAGCCATCCCATGTCCTTTTGGCTATGGATATTCCTCCAGAAGTTGCTCATGGATCATTAAGGTTTAGCCTGGGTCGGGATACTACGGAAGGGGACGTAGGCCGGGTAATTGAGGTCTTACCTCCCATTGTGGAAAAGCTGAGGGCAATGTCTCCCTTTGGGAAAAAGGTGAAGTCAGACAAATATAGAGGGTAAAATGGCTGATCAATGGTCACTATATAGCAAGAAGGTGATGGAGCATTTTCAGCATCCCCGCAATGTGGGGGAAATAAATAACCCCGATGGAGTTGGTCATGTGGGGAATCCTATCTGTGGCGATATCATGGAACTTTACATTAAGGTAAAGGATAACAAAATTGTCGATGCTAAATTTAAGACATTCGGGTGCGGTGCCGCTATAGCCACAAGCAGTATGATCACTGAGATGGTCAAGGGAAAGACAATCGAGGAGGCACTAAGGATATCCAATAGAACTGTAGCGGAGGCTCTGGATGGGCTGCCTCCTATTAAAATGCACTGTTCCGTCTTAGCCAAAGATGCCCTTAAGGCAGCAATTGATGATTATTTAGCTAAAAAGGGCAAGAAAAATGATCATTAGAGATTTAAATTATGAGCTTGTTCCCAATAGTTAGATAGGCAGAAGGAGTAAGAGGTGGATTTAAGTATGGATGTAAACATAGTTCGATTAACCTCTGAAAAAAGGCAGAAATTAAAGGATATAATAGTTCGTGAGGTTCCCTTAACCATATTGGTGAATGATAAGGAACTGGTAACCTTACAATGTAGTCCTGATAAGCTAAAGTATTTAGCCGTTGGTTTTCTACTTTCTGAAGGATTTATTAAAAAGGAGACGAAAATAAAGTCTATAAGCCTGAATAAGAAGGGTTTGTACATTGGAATAGATTTAGAAAAAGATTTCCCGAGTGATAAGAATTTTTCTTTTAAAAGAGTGATTGGTTCGGGATGTAGTGGAGCGGTTACCTTTTACCGGGAAATTGATGCTCAAGATTGTGCTCCTGTAAAAAGTCAGGTTATGTATTCCCATAAGGACATAGTTAACTTAATGAAAGAACTCCAGGAAAGGTCTTTAACTTTCAAGAATACAGGTGGAGTCCATTCCTGTGCCTTATGTAACCAGGAAAGTATAGAAGTCTTTGCTGAGGACATTGGCAGACATAACGCAGTGGACAAAGTCTTTGGAGAATGTTTCATAGGAGGAATTTCCACTCAGGGCAAGGCTATTTTAACAAGTGGAAGAGTAAGTTCAGAAATCTTAATAAAGATAGTGAAACAGGGAGTACCTATCATTGCTTCTCACTCAGCACCTACAGATTTAGCGGTATGCTTAGCAGAAAAATTGAATCTGACCTTAATTGGCTTTGTGAGAGGACGCCGAATGAATATCTATACCCATAATTACCGGATTATATAATATGATTAATGGATGAAGCCCGAATTCAAACTTAAAAGGTAAAATGAGCAAAAATAACGATGCCAAGCTGACAGAGGAAATCTTGGGACTTAAAAAAGAAAAGGATGCCGTCACCCTTGCCCACAATTATCAACCAATATTGCTTTGATCTTTAACTATTCTGTATGAGTAATCAATACTAACATCTGCTTTTGTAAGCATTGCAGAAACAGAGCAATATTTATCCTGCGAAAGATCAATAGCTCTTTCAACAGATTTTTCATCAATATCATTACCGTAGAATACATATTCTAAATGAATTTTTGTAAAAACCCGCGGGTGAGTTTTTTGTCTTTCACCCTCAACATTAATCTCAAATTTAGCAGGTTTCACACGTTTTTTCTGAAGAATAGATGCAACATCACTTCCTGTGCAAGTACCAAGTGCAATTAAAAGCAGCTCCATAGGCTGACTTGCTGCATCTGAACCATAAAACTCTTTAGGCCCATCAGTAATAACCCAATGATTACTATCAGCCTTTCCAACAAATGTTAAACCTTCAACTTGTTTAATTTTAACTTTCATAATAACCTCACAATAAAATCCTATATTCGGCACCTGGTACCTTTTTTAAAACTCAAGCAGGCTGATTTTTCTCAGTGTTGTGCTTCGCCTTGACCCGGGTCCATTTGCCAGGTGCCAGGCTGTGTACTGCTCGTCAGGCTGTAAATGACTGCCATGCCCTTTTCCCTTGCCTTTGCAAGCAATTTCTGGATTTTAGCAGCAGATGCTACGCACCGAGGCCTTCTTTCGGAATTACAGTTCTGGTTTTGAATATCAAGGATCAACAATGCTGTTACTTTAGGATCTATTTTTACAGGCTTCAGCTCTGGAGGCAGCGGCACTTTTACGCTTGCTCATTCATCCACTATGGTTTTCTCTGTTTTTTCTTTTGAAGGCGAAACAGCAGGATATCCAACCGATTGAGCCAGCCTGACCTTTTGATCTGGCCGCAAATGCATCGTTTCTGCCAGGGCAGTCTTATCTACTAATCCGCGCACTACTGTTGCCAACCCTTCTGAAGCACAGTAAAGATAGACATTCTGGCTTATAAATCCTGTATGAGCCGCAGAGTAGAATTCTTTTTGCTCGTCCGCACCCCTCTTGATTTTAGAAAAATCCGACACATAAACAAGATTCACAGGCACTTTCCCTACAAATGCCTGACCCCCTGTCTTGCTCCGTATGTCTTCAGCCAGAACAGGGTCTAACACATTGTTTTTTGCATCATAAACATAGAGGCCTTTAGCCATGGCAACATAAATATCAATATCCTGCCAATTCACGGCTGATGGTGCGGTACGTTTTCCGGAGTCAGGACGATTAATTCCGAATGCCGCCCAAAGCAAGTTTGAAAGCACCTGCAGCGGCAGCTCTTCAGCACTGAATTGACGGGTAGATTTTCTCTCGTTCAGCACCTGCATCAATGGACGGCCGCCATCTATTTGAGGCTTCAGAAGCTTTATTGGCTTTAGTTCCTGGCCGTAGGACATAAGAGAGCAAGAGAATAAGAGAATCAGCATAATTAAAGTTAACTTTTTTCCCATGATATTTTCTCCTTAAAGCAGAAATTTTAAAAGCTCTTATAAATTCTAAACTATTCTATTTATAAAATCATTTAAATTTTACTCACAGCCAAAAAGCTTCTGATACTCCCGTCCGTATATCTCCCTGTCATGAATCACGCAGCCGCTGATACGGCTTTTCCTCATCAACTCACTGCACCGCGAGCATGTAATACAGACTTTCCTGGAATCCATTATGCCCTTATCCATCAGGTTTTTCGGCGCATCAGGGTAAGCTATAGAGCTTCTTCCCAGGCCGATAAGACCCGCCCCTCCCCTGTGGACAACAGAAGCCCCGACATTTGGTAGAAACTGCCGCAGCCAGGAATAGCCTGTCCCTACAAAAGGCACTTTGGGGAAAGATTTCTGAAGCTCTGCCGTCATCTTAATGAGACGTGATATCCCTTCCAAAGGGTGTTCTTCGGGTAAAGATTCATCAAGAATCGGTCGGTCAAAGGGACGTCCAAAATGGGGATTAAAACACGGAATGCCCGCTGTGACATTGAAAATACTGCATCCGCTCCCGATTAGCCGCTCAACCAATTCTTTTGGCTCCCTAAGATCCATTTCATAAGAGCCATCCACGGAAGAACCAAACCCAAATGGATACGGCACACCGTCATAGGCATTCATCCGAACCGCAAGACAAATCTCGGGAACTTCTGCATGGATCTTTTTAATAACTTCTGTCAGAAAACGTATTCTATTTTCAAAATCTCCGCCATACCGGCTGTTTTTCCTCGTATAAGCAGCCAAAAGGTCATTAACAAGATATCCATGGCAGGCTTTGATATCGATAGCATCAAAACCAGCTTCATAAGCCAGACAGGCCGCCTTTATATACTTAAGCTGCAGAAAGTCCAGCTCCTCATCACTTAGAATACAGACATTCTCTTTTTGTCTATCCAGAAAAGGGTTAAAAGCAGCAACTAAGGAGGCTGGTTTTCCTTCCTGTTTGCTGTACCGGCCAGAATGGGTCAATTGGAGGACAAGAAAAACCTCCCTGGAATTTCCAAAAGTCTTATAAACCGAACGCCTGGTTTCTTCAACCAAGTACTTAAAACCGTCAAGACTTTTTTCATAAAGCATTAACTGCCTAGGGTTTGAACGGCCTTCTTCAGCAACACACGTTGCCTCAAACCATATGATGCCGCTTCCTCCGCCGCCAAACCGGCGGTAGCGTCTGAAGGTTAGTTCGCTTGGAGAACCCTCCGGTGTTGCGTCAAATCCTTCCATGGGCTGGACAGCCATTCTATTAGCAGCTTTCCCACGACCGATCACAACCTCATCAAAAAGATTCGATATATTATCCTGGAAAGGAAGCTCAATTCCTAAGGCTTCGGCTTTTTTCACAAGCTCGGTGCTTGATTCAAATTGAAATGATTCGTGATAAGACATCTCTGTAATATTTTATCCAAACTCTACCACAAAAAGGAATAAAAATATCATTTTGCGGCTTTTTGACATCGAATTTTCTGTGTGTTATAAACTCTGAGTGCCAGAATAAAAAAGCATTTCCCTGTTTATTCTTAAAGAAAGGACAGCATAAGAGTTTCTAACAACATGCAGGGATGCCAATCTACTGGCTTAAAGCACAAAAAACAAGAAGGAGTCAGCAAAATTGCATACTAACAAAATTAGTAAATCTCATTTACATTGTTGCTCGTTAGTAATTTTGAAAACAATCCTTATCATACTAATTTTCTCTACAGCAAATGGAAATATAGCGGCAATTCAGAAAAATAATCCAGAAGAAAGCTTTAAACCCTGCGTTGAGAAGTTAAAAATCAATGACTGGGAAAACCCGGCGATATTCAACCGGAATAAAGAACCTGCACACTGTACATATATTCCCTACCCTGACATTAATACGGCTTTGAAAAATGATCCTTCCCTTTCACAGTTTTACAAATCACTGAACGGAATATGGAAATTTAACTGGGTAAGAAGGCCTGGCGAACGTCCTGTCGATTTTTTTAAAGATGGTTATGATGTCAGCAAGTGGAGCGATATTAAGGTTCCGGGTAACTGGGAATTACAGGGTTTTGGCATCCCCATTTATACAGATGCTGATTATCTTTTTCCAGCCGTCCCCCCTAAGATTCCTCATGATTACAACCCTGTGGGGTCATATCGAAGAAACTTCACCGTCCCTGAAACCTGGAAAAACCGCCAGGTATTCCTCCACTTCGCAGGAACCAAATCTGCCATGTATGTCTGGGTGAACGGGAAAAAAGTTGGCTACAGCCAGGGAAGTAAAACGCCTGCGGAATTTAATATCACAAAATTTTTGAGTGAAGGTGAAAATAACCTGGCAGTTGAAATCTACCGCTGGAGTGACGGAGCCTATCTCGAAGATCAAGACTACTGGAAAATAAGCGGTATTGAGCGGGATGTTTTTTTATTTTCAACTCCTCAGGTCAATATCTGCGACTTTTTTGTCCACGCCGAACTTGACAATAATTATTCAGATGGGAACCTGAAAGTTGAAGTCAATATTAAAAATTACTCATTAAAAACAAAAGGCTCATTCTATATCACAATGGACCTTCTTGACAAAAACAGCCAATCAGCACTCGACACTCCGGTCACGAAAGAAATCAAACTCAATAATCTCCATGAAAAAGTTGTTACGCTTGAGCAGCCTGTAAAACAACCGGCAAATTGGACTGCTGAAACACCAAACCTTTATTCACTCATTCTCTCACTTTCGGACAATTCCGGAAAGACAACCGAGGTTGTTTCAAGCAAGGTCGGATTCAGAAATATAGAAATTAGAGGAGGCAAACTTCTGGTCAATGGAGTTCCAATTCTAATTAAAGGAGTAAACCGGCATGAACATGACCCTGTAACAGGACGCTATGTCACAGAAGAATTGATGCTGAAAGACCTCAGGCTGATGAAAAGGTTCAACATAAACGCAGTTCGCACAAGCCATTATCCAAACAATCCAAAATGGTATGATCTATGTGATCAATACGGACTTTATGTCATTGACGAGGCAAACATCGAGTCTCACGGCATGGGATATGAGCCGGATAAAACACTGGGCAATAATCCGGATTGGAAAGCAGCCCATCTGGACCGTACTGTGCGCATGGTCGAACGGGATAAAAATCATCCATCTGTAATCATATGGTCTCTTGGAAATGAAGCAGGCGACGGCATAAACTTTGAAGCCACGTATGCGTGGATTAAAAAACGAGATACCTCCAGGCCCGTCCAATATGAACAGGCCGGGCTGAAATCTCATACTGATATTTTCTGCCCTATGTACCACCAGATCCATCATCTGAAAGATTATGCAGGCAAAAAACAAAGCCGGCCGTGTATCATGTGCGAGTATGCCCATGCCATGGGGAACAGCGTGGGAAACCTTCAGGATTACTGGGATGTTATCGAAAAATACGAACAGCTTCAGGGCGGCTTTATTTGGGACTGGGTCGACCAGGGACTGCTCAAAAAAAATGAGAAAGGAGAAGAATTCTGGGCCTACGGCGGAGATTACGGGCCTGAAAACACTCCAAGCGATAAAAACTTCTGCATAAACGGCCTGATATTCCCTGACAGGAAACTTCATCCTCATATATGGGAAGTAAAAAAAGTCTATCAATATATATCAGCAAAACCGGTCGATCTAAAGGCAGGAAAGATCGAAATTTTTAACAAGTATGATTTCATCTATCTAAATACAATTCATGCGACCTGGACAGTATCGGCCGATGACAAAAAAATTGCTGAAGGGGAAATTGAAAACCTCGATATCGCCCCGCATCATTCAAAGGTCATTACTATTCCGATTCCTGAGATTCAACCCCTGCCAGGTGTCGAGTATTTTCTAAAACTGAGCTTTGCTTTAATGGAAGCGACCCCTCTTATTCCAAGAGGCTATGAAGCTGCCTGGGAACAGTTTAAATTACCTTTATACAAACCGGCTGAACGCGTAAATAAAGAAAACCTGCCTGAATTGGAACTTTTATTCAATGAGAAGTGCATCGATATCAAAGGAGAAAATTTTCATCTTTCGTTTGACACAAGAAAAGGAACCATCGGGTCATTGATTTATGAGGGAACCGAGATTATAAAAAGCGGCCCTGTGCCAAATTTCTGGCGTGCACCCACCGATAATGACTTCGGCTGTGATATGCCCACAAGATGTTCGGTCTGGCGGGATGCCGGGGCAAAAAGAAAAATCGAGAATGTTTCTGTAAAGAGGATTACCTCCAGTGAAATTCAAGTCTACATTCTTTCGAAACTTTTTGCAGGGAACACGAAATATTACACAACCTATAGAATATTCGGCAGCGGAGACATCATAATTAAAACCAGGCTCATACCCGGCAGCAATAATCTTCCTGATTTGCCGCGCTTCGGCATGCAGATGACTCTCCCAGTGGAATTTGACAAAATTACATGGTATGGACGCGGACCGCATGAGAGTTACTGGGACAGAAAGAACGGGGCTTCAGTCGGTGTTTACAGCGGAACAGTCATGGAACAATATCACCCCTACATCAGACCTCAAGAAAACGGCAATAAAACAGATGTCCGCTGGGCTGCTCTGACTAATGACAACGGCATTGGCCTGCTGGCTGCAGGAATGCCTCTCTTAAACGTCAGTGCAAATCATTTCTCAATAGATGATTTTGCAAACGGGCCAGAAAAGGAACAGAAGCATGCAGCAGACCTGGTCAAACGGGACTGGGTAACTTTTAACCTTGACTACAAACAGATGGGAGTAGGAGGAGATACAAGCTGGAGTAAACGGGCCCGTCCACACTCAGAATATACCCTCCCTGCAAATAAAGAATATTCTTACAGCCTTAGGCTTCGTCCCTTCTCTAAAAAAGACGGCTTCCCCATGGCATTGAGCAAAGAAAAATTTTGACAGGATATCGCACCTCTCCTCAGCAACTCGTTCAACAGCTTGCATCCAAAGTTTTTTTTAAATATAATTGATTGCTCGACATGAGGAACCGGATAAATCCTTTCACAAGCATAAAGAAGAGAAAAATTTTCCATATAATAAATTATTAATGGAGGGAAATTATGCACTTTAAACTTTTATCCAACAGGGACCTCAAAGCCATGGATACCCTGCTAGACTCGTACGGAGGAGCAAAAGAAATCTCTAAACAGATAGAGTCTATGCGGGATTACGAAACCAGAAAAAGAACCGCTTCTGAAAAAGGCTTCGGAGAGATTCTGGAGAAAGCCGAAAAATATATAGATAACTTTGCCAAGGTTGAAGATTTCATAGAGGAAAACGGAATCAATTTCACAAAGAAAGGAATATGCACAACCCAGGTGTCTGGTTTCCAGGGAGCCAGGCCCACATTCGACTGTATCAAAAGAATAGCAGAAAGCGGGGGTCTGCTTTTCCCAACAGAGATGATTTCAGTTGTTGGCTTGACTGAGTACTACATCTACAGCGGAGACCTCCTTACAACTCTTGCAATGGCCGAAAACATTCTCGGTGCCAGTAAGTTCTGCTCTACAAACCTTTTGGGTACTCCTCTTCCAGAAGAACGGTTTGCAAGAGTAGAGAAAGCAACCGGAAAAAATTTCGAAAGAACTGACCTGGGAAATGGATTGAGCCAGATAATTCTGAAGAATATGGGTACAGCGTTTGGCAATTTCGGAGGTATAGAAGTTGGCAACAACAACCATCTTGTCTATCTAGACGGTGTGACAAGAGCCGCCATTACAACAGGAGCTAATTTTTTCCTTAATCCGAGCTGGTCAACAATCGTTGCTGCCTGTTACTACGCAAGGGAAATTCCAAACCTTACTTTTAAAATATCTATGCTTCTTTCCACCCAAAATGCTATTCAGTTCAGGATGCTTCTGAATATCTTTAAAGAATATCTGCGCGATGACGGCACAACTCCCATCTATGAGATCAACATAGGGAATGCAGCAACACCCGAAACCTTCATCCAGTGTTCTGAAGAAGTTGAAGCCTCAGGCTTGAATATTTCGCTCGCCGCTCATATCAGGATAAATCCTGATTTGGGAATGGCTAATTTCAACTGGACAGACAGCGCATTTAAAGTGCTCGATGCCGGAAGAAATTTAACAATTAAATATGAAAGCGATGGAGAATCACGGCCCTATGACACAATGGAAGCCTATTTTCTCCCGGATGAGGAAAGAAACGAAAAGGCGGATCTGATTGGCAACGTTATATATCACAAGTGTATAAGATGCGATAAAGATGCCAAAGAAATAATGAAAAGAGGGCATAAAGTCTTATATGCGAAGATCGCCTACAGAAAATAAGCTGTTCATATACGTGAGGATATTCGATGAATCTGAATATCAAGAATAAAGTGGCTCTTTTAACCGCATGAACAGCTGTATGATAAAGGCTTATATAAAGGCCTAAGGAAGGTTCACATGAAAAATTTTAAAAAGGAATGGGATGGAACTCCCTTCCCAGAGATGTTAAGAGAACTTCCTGAAATCGACATCTCGCTAAAAGGAATACAGGGATGGCTCATTAAAAGTGAGGATAAACAGGTTGTGTTTTTCGATATAGAGCCCATCGGTGACATGCCTCCTCACTCCCACTGTGCCCAATGGGGTATAGTGGTGGAGGGAGAAATGAGATTGACAATAGGGAAAGAATCCAGAGTTTACCGAAAGGGCGACTGGTACTATATCCCAGAAGGAGTTGTCCATTCTGCCACATTTCTAACAAGAGTAAATGTCATCGATGTGTTTGACGACCCTGAACGCTATAAAATAAAACAATAAGTGAGGACAATCATGAAATCACTATTTGCCAAAATTATGAAAGATTTCGAGGGATATTCCATCGGAAAAATGCTGGCCTTCCTTACTGACCCTGAGATAATCTCCTTTGCCGGCGGATTACCCAGCAGCGACGTTTTCCCGCTAAAACTCATTCAAAATGCTGCAGGAAAAGCGTTAAAAGAAAACCCACAAAGTGTGCTTCAATATTCTCCAATTCCCGGTGAGAATGATTTAATGCAGGCAGTAATAGAATATCTCAAGAAAGATAATATTTTCATCGAGCCTGAAAATATAATGATCACAACATCAGGACAGCACGGACTAGACCTTGTTGGAAGGCTGTTCCTCGAACCCCAGGATACAGTTGTCACAGACCTGCCTACTTTTGGGGGTGCCTTAGCAGCCTTCGAGATGGAAGATGTTCAGTATATATCAAGAGACCTGAAAGAAGACGGCACCGATGCGGAAGGCCTGGAGAATGACATTGAGAATTCCATAAATCATGGGAAAATGCCCAAATTCATATATGTAGTCCCTGATTTCCAGAACCCTTCGGGAATCACGATGAGTCTTGAGAAAAGGCTCGATCTTCTCTCATTAAGCAAAAAATTCCATATTCCAATAGTTGAAGACAGCCCCTACAGGGAATTAAGGTACAAAGGCGAAAATATTCCCTCCATTTATTCACTGGACAAAAACCAGGGAAACGTAATCGGCCTTTATACTTTTTCAAAAATCCTGTGTCCTGGCCTGAGAGTAGGATTCAACATAGGCCCCCCTGAAGTCATAACTAAGTTCTCATTCATAAAAGGGGCAAACATACTAAACACCCCGAAATTGAATCAGGACATATGCACCGCCTTTCTGCGGGAATATGATACGGATGCCCATTTCAAGAAAGCCGTTTCCTTCTACAGAGAAAAACTGAATTTTTTCCTGGCCGCAATGGAAGAAAATTTCCCTGAGGATATGGACGTAGTGTGGACAAAACCCGAAGGAGGACTGTTTCTATGGGTAACTCTCCCTGAAGAGATAAATACAATGGATTTCTTCTACAAGGCAGTCGAGGAAAAAGTAGCTTTCGTTCCAGGAGAGATTTTTTACCCAAAGAACTACCTCAGACACAACTCTATGAGAATAAATTTTTCCTACCCCACAAAGGAACAGATCGTCGAAGGAGTCAGGAGGTTAAGCTCAGGGATAAAGAAATATCAGGCTGATAAGCTCAAATCCAATTAGCCTGGATAATGCCGAAGGGCAGATATCACGGCAAGCACAGCACAGAATCCAAGCATAAAAAGGGGGACGGTTCTATTCTTTCTGTCAGTCTTAGATGCAATGTGTCACTAACGTACTGAACGACCCTAATCCACCATCAAAAAATAGAAAGACCTCGCTGTACCCATATGTTAGAATGGATTTCTGAAAAAACCTTTCACCTGCTGGGTGAAAGAAACAACGAGAAAACAGCGAGGCAAAAAAATTATGTCACAAAAAACACTTCCATTCAAGTATGAAGAAAGCAAAAGAGATAGGGGGATAACATCTCTTGGGGGTTTACCGTTGTATGCGGACTTAGCTTATGTGACAGGTCTATATGAGTCTATGAGAAAACACATACAGATAAGACAAGATTCTCAGGGCTGGACAGACTCACAAGTGATAATGTCACTGATATTATTGAATCTTGCAGGGGGAGACTGTGTAGAGGATTTGAGCGTTTTGGAAGCAGATGAAGGATTTTGTCGGGTATTGAGGAGAGTTGAGCTTCATGATTTAAGCAGGAAGGAACGAAGGGAGATGGAGAGGCGGTGGCGTAAGGAGAAGCTCCGTTTTGTTCCCTCCCCTACGGCAGTATTTCGTTATTTAGAAGCATTCCATGATGAGGAGGAAGAGAAGAAGCGCAGGCCTGGCAAAGCCTTTATCCCGGCATCGAATCAGCATTTAATGGAGTTAGGGAGAGTCAACGGAGATTTAATGTTATTTACCCAGAAAAAAGACTGGGTAGA
>AWNV01000052.1 GCA_000493965.1 Candidatus Aminicenans sakinawicola JGI OTU-1 | reverse complement strand
CTAACGGCTCCATGTATATCAATCGTTCCCAATTGTTTGTGTGCAAGAGGAGCACAATGCAATCCGGTTCGGGTTGCTATGTTGTAATCAACATCAAGAATGGTTCCTGTGTTAAGAGCTTCAAGGCCGTCGATATTGAAAGGAAGAATACTTATATGATTTGTCATGTCATCCTGACAATACATGGTCACATTTTCAATGTCTTTCAGGCCATCTCTAAGCATAGTAGTGAGTTTCATCTCATTTTTATGAAGGTTTGCTAATCCCTTTTTTTCTATCCAGTTAAGCCCTGCGTAAAGACCTGCAATCCCCACAGTATTGGCTGTGCCGTATTCCAGTCTGTAAGGATATTCATAAAGGTGGGTTGGGACTGCTGATCTGACACCTGTTCCTCCTGCCCTTGTATGCCTTATTTCGATCCCCTCACTGACGTAAAGACCTCCGATTCCTGTTGGTCCAAGTAGAGATTTATGCCCTGTAAATGCAACAACATCGATATTAAGTTCTTTAATATCGACAGGAATTTTCCCTGCGGACTGTGAGGAATCCACTGCGAAGGGTATTCCTCTTTCTTTGCATAGTCTTCCGATTTCTTTTACCGGTTGAATAGTCCCAATGACATTTGAGGCATGATTAACTATAACTAGTTTTGTGTTTTTCTTGATTTTTTTTGTGAAATCATCAGGGTCAACGAATCCCTTACTGTCGAAAGGAATATAATCAACTTCGACACCATTGAATTTATATTGATGATAGAGAGGTCTTATTACAGAATTATGATCAAGGGTTGTTGTTATGGCGTGATCTCCTTCTTTAAGCATACCGTTGATGATAAGGTTCAGGGCATCTGTAGAATTGTATGAAAAACAAAGCCTGTTCGGGTCATCACCATTAAAGAAATTTGTAAGCATCTTTCGTGTGTTTTCTACTATTTCTCCTGCTTCCAGGCAGAGGTCGTATCCTGAACGGCCTGGATTTACGCCATAATTTCTATAAAAAGTATCCATAAATTCATATACTTCTTCCGGTTTAGGAAAAGATGTGGCTCCATTATCCAGATAGATAAGCTTAATCACTTTGTGCCTCCATGAATTTGTAAAGAAAAACAATCATTCTTATTTGTGTAATTAATTAAAATTAACTTTATTATAAAATATGGTCTTAAATCAAACAATTTATAATAAAAAATTGACAGGACTTTGTCACATGGAATAAAATCTACCTTTCCATAAACACACAGGGAAACACTCAGGAAATGAAAAACATCAGTTTCAAAATCATTTTCAAGAAAGTTTTGAATTTTTATGTATAATTCTTAATACTGAAGAAGCGAACATGTAAGTTGATAATGAAAGCGAATACGAATAAAGCTATTGAGTTTCTTCTGGCCAGAGGAAATTTGCCCATTCTTTATTGGCTAAAAAAAGATATCCTCGAAGTGCCTGTGGATAGAGAGTATAAGAACTTAAAAAAATTTGCCCTTCGTGTTAGAATCTTACAAAGCCAGATGCCAAACGGAGGATGGTGCAGAAAAAGATATGAAGGACATCCTCAATGGGAAAAAACTCATTATATTTTTGATACTTTAAATAATGCTTTTCAGTTATATAATTATGCCTGTTGCAAGGAAGATGCTGGGATAAAAAAACTAGTGGAGTTTTTATTTTCCACCCAAACAAAAGAAGGTGACTTTCGCGGAGCTTATCTTAATGAATATGCACCTACATATCATGCTTCGATACTGAATATTCTGTGTTTGTTTGGGTATGACAGTGACAAAAGAACCCAGAAGGCATTTCGGTGGCTAATCAAAAATAGGCAGGAAGATGGAGGATGGGTTATTCCCTGCAGGACAGTGGATAAAAAAATTCTTAGAAACCGTTATAATTATAGAGATCAATTAAAACTTGACCCAATTAAAGCTGATATTTCTCTGCCTTTTTCTCATCTTGTTACAGGCATGGTACTTCGTGCTCTTGCCGAATCGCCGACTTGGAGGAAAAAAAAAGAAACCTGGAAGGCCAGTAAACTTTTAATAAGCCGGTTTTTCAAAGCTGACAAATATGAAGACAGTCATGAGCCATCTTTTTGGGATGAGATGAATTATACGTTTTGGGGTACTAATATATTAATCAGTCTGGATTATTTATCAAAGATTGGTTTCACTACTGAGAATGAAAAGATCCAACAGGCAATAGACTGGTTATTGCAGAAACAAAATCCTCAAGGTTACTGGCAGGCTGGATCTCGCAACTCTACTTTAGAAGATCATCTCTGGGTAACTTTTTTAGTTTTAAGGGTTATAAAAAACTTCGGCTTACTGGAACTTTAGCAATTCGAAAACAAAGATACTGTCAATTTCCCATTTTTTAATTCTAACAAGCAGGCAGTCGGGTATTAAAATTGAAATATTTTTTAAGCCTTGGCACAAATCTTGGGGACAGAAGGAAAAATCTAAGTCGGGCTGTTATCTTGTTAGAAAAACAGGGAATGAAGGTTATAAACAGTTCTTCTTTATACGAAACTCAGCCTGTAAATTTTTATTCCCAGCCTATGTTTTATAACAAAGTCATAGAGGTAGAGTCAGGATTAAATCCAGAACGCCTTTTAATTGTTATAAAAAGAATAGAG
>AWNV01000051.1 GCA_000493965.1 Candidatus Aminicenans sakinawicola JGI OTU-1 | reverse complement strand
ATCAACGCTGTGAAAATTGTTGGGAAAAAGCTGGAAATCGAAATAAAAGGATGGGTTTACAAAAAGCGTTCAAGCGGTAAGATTCGTTTCCTTATTATTAGAGACGGAACCGGAATACTTCAGGGAACAATTTACAGTCCTAAAAAAGACAACCCTCTTTTTAAAAAGTTTGATGAACTCACTCAGGAATCCTCTCTCATTATAAGAGGTCTTGTCAGAGAAGAAAAAAGAGCCCCTGGAGGCTATGAATTGAACATAAATGATATTAACATCATCCAGATTGCTGAAGAATATCCCATAACTCCAAAAGAACATGGAATTCCCTTTCTCATGGAACACCGCCATCTCTGGCTTCGATCTCAAAAGCAGAATGCAATACTCCAGATCCGAACGGAACTGATTAAAGCTATACGGGATTTTTTTGACGGCCGAGGCTTTCGTAATATGGACACTCCCATATTGACCCCAAGTGCCTGCGAAGGAACTACTACTCTCTTCGAAACAGAATATTTCGGTCAAAAAGCATATCTAAGCCAGAGTGGTCAGCTTTACAATGAAGCTGCAATAGCGGCTTTTGGTAAAGTTTACTGTTTTGGGCCAACATTTCGAGCCGAAAAATCAAAAACAAGAAAACACCTTATCGAATTTTGGATGGTTGAACCAGAGGTAGCTTTTGCCCTCTTGGATGACATAATCAAGCTGGGAGAAGATTTAATTATATACATAATTGAACGTATTCTGGATAAAAACAAAAAAGAACTTGATATTTTGGAGAGAGATACAAAAGTTTTGGAACGAATAAAGAAACCTTTTCCTCATATCACCTATGAAAAAGCCATCGCAAAACTGAATGAAAAAGGCTCAAAAATAAAATGGGGTGATGACCTGGGATCTCCTGAAGAAACACTCATATCTGAGATTTTTGACTCGCCCGTCTGCCTAACACATTTTCCCGCAAAAATAAAAGCCTTTTACATGCAGCCTGATGAAGAACGGCCTGATTTAGTATTGGGAGTCGATATTCTTGCCCCAGAAGGATATGGAGAACTAATAGGCGGCGGTCAGCGTATCAGTGACCTTGCCCTCCTCGAAAAAAGGCTTAAAGAATACAATCTTCCCCGTAAAGCTTTTGAATGGTATCTCGATTTAAGAAAGTATGGATCAGTCCCGCATTCAGGCTTCGGGCTTGGAGTAGAAAGAGTCCTTTCCTGGATCTGTAAAATCAAGCACATAAGAGAAACAATCCCCTTCCCTCGTCTTCTTCACAAAATATACCCTTAATCCGATATCTAATATGAAGAAACTTGCACTTATAAGTTTGGGTTGTGCAAAAAACCTTGTTGACAGTGAGGTCATGCTGGGTTATTTACACAGAAGCGGCTACAACTTCGTAACGAAACTTGACAGGGCAGACATCATTATTATCAACACGTGTGGTTTTATCAAAGCGGCCAGGAAAGAATCCCTCGAGGCCATGCGAAAAGCCGTTTGTGAGAAGAAAAAAGCAACTGAAAAAATAATCGCAGCAGTTGGTTGTTATGTTGAAAGAGAAAAAGATACTCTGAAAAAAAAATTCCCTAAGATAGATATCTGGATGGGAGTCAATGATTTCGATAAAATCGTCAATGCAATCGAAGGCTTCCCCTTCGAGTCTGCTGCAAGCTGCTTCCTTTATGACCATACATCTCCAAGATATCTTTCGACTCCAGCAGCATGGACTTATGTAAAAATTTCAGAGGGCTGTTCACATAATTGTTCATTCTGTGCAATTCCCATGATTAAGGGCACTTACTGCTCCCGAAATATTTCCTCTATCACACAGGAAGTGAAACAATTAGTTTCTAGGGGAATCAAAGAGATTAATATTGTTTCGCAGGACTCGACTTATTTTGGACGTGATATGGGCTTAAAAAACGGATTAACTCTTCTTCTCAAAAATCTTATAAAAATTAAAAAACTCGAATGGATAAGGATTCTTTATGGGTATCCTGAAGAAATAAGCGATGATTTTCTAGAAATAATGCAGGAAGAGAAAATATGTTCCTATCTTGATATCCCTTTTCAGCATTCTGGCCCTGAAATTATAAAGCACATGAAAAGAGGATTAGATGGCACAAAAGCTTTGAAACTCATAAAAAAGATAAGAAAGAAACTTCCTGGAGTCGCTATTCGGACATCACTTATAGTTGGATTCCCGGGTGAAGGCAAAAAAGAATTTAAGAACCTTAAAAAGTTCGTAGAGGAAGCAAAATTTGACCATTTGGGCGTTTTTACTTATTCGCATGAAAAAAATACAAGTTGTTATTCCTTGGGAAATCCCGTCAAAGAAACAATAAAAAAAAGAAGGAAAGAAATTCTTATGAAAACCCAAGCTGAAATATCCTACAAAAACAACACAAAATATGTGGGGAGAAAAATTGATGTTCTAATTGAGGGTAGATTGAAAGAAGACCCCAGTATACTCCTCGCCCGTTCAGGATTTCAGGCTCCTGAAGTTGACGGATTCGTATATATTGATAACTCGGAAAATTCATCAGATACAATTAATACGATCCAAAAAGTTGAAATTACAGAGAGCGATGTATATGATTTGTATGGAAAATTTTAAAATGAGATCACTGTCGAAAATATTCGCAACATTTTTCGGAATTGGGTATTTCCCATTGGCACCAGGGACACTGGCAAGCTTAATCATCGTTATTCTTTACAAGGCCTTTCTTTTCAAACTGAGCTGGCCTTATTATCTACTGCTTTTGATTTCCATATTCTTTATCGGTGTATATACTTCTTCTAAACACTGCACTGAATTAAACAAAGAAGATCCAAGGAGTGCTGTTATTGATGAAGTTTTAGGACAGCTTATTGTAATGTTCAGGCTGCCTTCAAATTGGATCGTTCTTCTAGCCGGATTTTTTCTTTTCCGCTTCTTTGATATTCTCAAGCCCTTCTTTATAAAAAAAACAGAGAAATTTCCAAAAGGTTGGGGTATCATGATAGATGACATTGTTGCAGCAGCTTATGCAGGGATAATAGTCAACCTTTATTTACTTCTAAAATGAAAACCCAAAAAAATCCCAAAATTGAGATTTTAGCTGTCGGCACAGAACTCCTCACTCCATTCTTTCAGGATACTAATTCTCTCTATCTTACACAGCGATTGAATGAACTTGGACTGGATGTTTCTTTTAAAACTATAGTCGGAGATGAACGCGATGATCTGCTTCTATGTATTAAAGAAGCATGTTCCAGAGCCAATTTAATAATTGCTACCGGGGGACTTGGCCCAACTCAAGATGATAGGACAAGAGAGGTATTTGCCGAAGTTCTTAATAGGAAGCTCATTTATAAGAAAGAAATCACTCAAAAAATTGAGAAAAGATTTAAACACAGAGGCATGCATGTTCCTCCTGTGAATGAAAAACAATCTTTTATCATTGAAGGGGCCGAGATTCTTGAAAATAAAAATGGCACAGCTCCAGGCCTCTGGATCGATACAGGATCAGAGATTATTATTCTTCTTCCCGGGCCCCCTCATGAACTCAAGCCAATGTTTGAATCAGCAGTCTTCCCTCGCCTAGAAAAAACGCAGTCAAAATATACTAAAAGAATAACTATAAAAATCACTGGCCTTACTGAATCAAAGATAGAATCGCTTATCTCAGACCTTTATCCTGAGGAACCCGACTGCAAGTTGGGTATTCTTGCCTATCCAGGACAGATAGAAATTCATCTCACAGGCCATTCCAAAGAAAGCACCTCTCAGGCTAAAGAAAAAACCGACAGATTGGCAAAAAGTTTACTTGAACGCCTCGGGAATAATGTGTTTTCTACCTCTGGAGAAGAACTTGAAGAAATTATTGGAAAGCTTTTAACTGCCCGCAAAGAAACTCTTGCAGTAGCTGAGTCATGCACTGGAGGCCTTCTGGGACACAGGATTACTAATGTTCCGGGAAGTTCGAATTATTTTCTTCAGGGGGTGCAAGTATATTCAAACAAAGCAAAGAACCAGATTTTGGGGGTGCCTTCTGATCTGATAGAAAAATATGGAGCCGTGAGTTCTGAAGTCGCTCAGTGTATGGCGAGCAGCATCAGGGAAAATGCCCAAGCAAGCTACGGACTATCAATAACCGGAATAGCAGGCCCGTCAGGAGGAACAACAGAAAAACCTGTCGGGCTGGTTTACACTGCATTATCATGGGAAAATGGCATGGAATCCAAAAAAAATCTTTTTTTGGGTAACAGAAAGATAATAAAATTTCAATCAAGCCAGAAAGCTCTTGATATGCTGCGAAGACATCTTTTAAAAAACATAATTCAAGGCTGAATTTTGGGACTAATGAGAACTTTTATTGCTATAGACCTCGATAATGAGATAAAAAATAATCTCTCTTTGCTTATCAGCAGGCTTAAAAAATGCAGCCCCAATATCAAATGGATAAAACACCAAGGAATGCATTTAACTCTTAAGTTTTTGGGAGAAATACCGACAGATAAAGTCTCAGAAGTCGAATCATCATTACGGAAAGTTACGGAAAAGCACAGGCATTTTTTACTGAAATTTAAGGGGACAGGAACATTCCCTGAAGGAAATAAAAGTCCAAGGATTTTATGGCTTGGAATTGAAGATAATGAAAATTTGAAAATTTTCCAATCCGAGTTAGAATCTGAATTAGAAAAAATTCATTTTCTCAGAGAGAACCGAAAATTTCATCCTCATCTTACTCTGGGAAGAGTTAAATCACATCATGACCTTAGTCTTACACTCTCGGAACTGGAAAAATATCGGGAAAAAGATTTTGGTGAAATGATTGTAAAAAAGATAATCCTTTTCAAGAGTACTCTGAAACCTTCTGGTGCGGAATATACAATAATTTCGGAACATGAATTAAAATGAAAATATTATTTGCTCTTCTATCCTATCTTTTTGGCGCAATTCCCATAGGATATATATTTTATTTTTTGAGTGAAAAAAAAGACATCCGCACCTCTGGAAGCAAAGCAACTGGAGCTACAAACGTACTCAGGCTCAAAGGATGGAAATATGGCCTCCCAGTACTAATTCTTGATATATTTAAAGGTTTTCTCCCTGTTTTTCTTGCATTTAAACTTTTTCCGGATAAAAATTTTGCCCTCATGTGCGCTTTCCTGACAATCATCGGTCACTGCTTCCCTATATACATTAAATTTAAAGGAGGAAAAGGTGCAGCAACAACCATAGGTGTGTATGCCGCCGTAGCTTTCAAACCTCTCCTCTGTATCGTAATTATATTTTTACTTGTTGCAGCCATTACTCGTTATGTTTCGCTTGGTTCATTACTGGCTGCTTTGAGCTTTCCATTTTTTGTAATTCTATTCAAAGGGAATATTGAAATTGTCTATCTAAGTCTTGCTGTTTTCCTTCTGATTCTTGCAAAACACCAGAGTAATATCAGGCGACTTATAAAAGGAAATGAAAGTAAATTAGGAGAAAAAATCAAGTGAAAGTAAGTGTTATTGGAGCTGGAAGCTGGGGAAGTGCATTTGCACTTCACCTTGGACGTCAAAACATAGAGACTCAACTCTGGGTCAGAGAACAAGATATCTATGACGAAATCGTAAGAAAAAAGGAGAACAGGGTTTTTCTTCCTGATTTCATTTTCCCTTCATCAGTCTCGTTTTTTCATGAGTTAAAAGATGCCGTTAATAAAACAGATGTAGTTTTTATAGCTGTTCCTTCTAAATTCTGTCGCAGCATTTACAAACAGCTCGCGCCTCTTCTTTCCTCAAATCAAATATTAGTGAGTTTGACAAAAGGAATAGAAAAAGATTCACTAAAAAGGATGAGCGAAGTAATGGAAGAAGTGTTTCTTCCTTATTTTTATCCAAAAATTTCTGTATTATCAGGCCCAAGTTTTGCAAGAGAAGTTGCTGAATGTCATCCTACTGCAGTAGTCATTGCAGCAAAAGATTTTGATCTTGCAAAATGCATACAGCACTTAATCTCAAATGCATACTTTAGGGCCTACACTTCTAATGATATTACTGGAGTCGAAATTGCAGGCGCATTTAAGAATGTAATCGCAATAGCAGCAGGAATCTCAGCCGGACTTCAATTCGGAAACAATTCCGCTGCCGCACTTGTAACAAGAGGGATTGCTGAAATAACAAGATTCGGTGTAAAATTGGGATCAAAAATGGAAACTTTCTCAGGGCTTGCAGGAATTGGTGACCTTGTCCTCACATGTACCGGAAAATTAAGCAGAAACAGATATGTCGGCTATGAACTTGGAAAAGGAAAATCTCTCGATGAAATAACTTCAAATATGAAAATGATAGCCGAGGGAATCATTACGGCTCGCTCCAGCTATCAACTGGCAAAGAGGGAAAACGTTGAAATGCCGATATGCGAGGAGATTTATCAAGTTCTTTACAATAATAAAAGCCCAAGAACAGCTCTTCAGGATTTGATGTCAAGAAAATTAAAAAACGAATATTATTAAAGGAGAAAAGAATGCGGCTAAAAACAATAAGTATCTTAATTATTTGTCTGAATATAATCTTTTGCGCTTCTTCTCAAAAAAAGATTGAACAGGCACGTGAAAAAGACCCTCGATATCAGTGCAACCTTGGATTAGTATACTTAAATAACGGCAAAGTGGATCTCGCAATAGATTATTTCAATAAATCTCTTTCACTCCTTCCCAATTATGATCTTGCTCTTAATGCCATTGGAATAGCATATTCTATGAAAGGAAATTTCGAAGAATCTGCGAAGTACTATGAAAAATGCTTGAAAATCAATCCAAGCCTAACCGAAACTCATAATTACTTAGGCACTGTATACCAGCAAATGGGCTTTTTCGATAAGGCAGAAGAACAATTTCAGCAGGCTGCTGGTAATATTAACTACAAGTCAAGGGAACTTCCTTATTTTAACCTTGCAAGATTATATTTTCTTCAAGATAAGCCAAAAAAAGCTCTCGAATTTATCGAAAAATCCCTTGCTTTAAATAATACATTAGTTATGGCTCTAAATTTAAAAGGCCTAATCAATGACAAACTAGAGAATTATGAAGAAGCCATTAATTGCTATAATCAGGCATTAAAAATCGCCCCTGATGATTTAAATCTTAATTTTAATCTTGCTGTAGCTTATTATAAAAACAGCCAATTCAAATCAGCCAGAGACATCTTTGAATTGATTTCAGCAAAGACGACAGACCCGGAAATGAAGAAAAAAGTCGAACAGTTCTTAAACGCCTTAAAGTAATTCAGGTGAACCTGGTTTATTCACTTCATGTGCCTTCTTCCCAGGCTTCCAAATATCTTTTCTGCTCAGCAGTGAGTTTATCAATTTTAATTCCCATAGATTTCAACTTCATTCGTGCGATCTCATCATCAATATCATCAGGGACCGAATAAACTTTTTTCTGCAACTTCTTTCCTTTCCGTAACAAGTACAAAGCACTTAAAGCTTGATTGGCAAAGCTCATATCCATAACCATAGCAGGATGTCCTTCAGCTGCTGAAAGATTAAGCAGTCGACCTTCGGCAAGAAGAAATATCTTCCTTCCATCCTTTAATGTATATTCATCGACAAAGTTTCTTATCTGTCTTTTCCGTTGGCTTAATTCCTTTAGCGCTGGTATATTAATCTCCACATTAAAATGGCCGGAGTTTGCTACAATAGCGCCATTTTTCATCCTTGAAAAATGCTCACTGTTAAGCACATTTTTATCCCCAGTAACAGTAACAAAAACGTCTCCAATTTTGGAAGCTTCTTTCAAAGACATAACCTGGAATCCATCCATCACTGCTTCAAGTGCCTTGAGGGGTTCAACTTCACATATGATAACTTTTGCCCCTGAACCTCTTGCTCTCATAGCCACGCCTTTTCCACACCAACCATAACCTGCAACAACAAAATTTGAGCCTGCTAAAAGAATATTTGTAGCTCTTAATATTCCGTCTATAGTGCTCTGTCCTGTCCCATAGCGGTTGTCAAAAAGATGCTTTGTTTTTGCATCATTGACAGATATAATCGGATAATTAAGGACATTATCTCTTGCCATGTTTTTAAGTCGAATGACTCCAGTTGTGGTTTCTTCTGTGCCTCCAATTATATTTTCAAGAAGCTTTTTTCTTTTTGAATGAATTGTGCTCACAAGATCAGCCCCATCATCCATTGTTATTTGCGGTTCATTATCAAGGGCTTGATCTATATGCTTGTAATATGTCTTGTCATCTTCCCCCTTTATCGCAAAAACAGGAATTTCATGAAATATTACTAACGCTGCTGCAACATCATCCTGTGTGCTGAGAGGATTTGATGCTGTGAGTGCGACCTTTGCTCCACCTTTTTTCAAAGTTTCCATTAGATTTGCAGTTTCACTTGTAACATGAAGACATGCTGAAATCTTCACTCCTCGTAGAGGTTTTTCTTCATCAAACTTTTGTTTGATCAGGCCAAGTACAGGCATAAATCTGCCTGCCCATTCCATTCTAAGCTTTCCCTTTTTTGAAAGATTCAAATCTTTAATATCATAATCCATATTTACTCTCCTCTCATTTGAACCAACAAATAATCTAGTCTGTTTGACTATTCTGCTCTATTTTTATATCCCTGCATCTTTTTTTAATGCCGCTGCTTTATTGGTATTCTCCCATGTAAATTCTTCTTCTGTCCTTCCAAAATGACCAAAAACTGCTGTTTTTTTGTATATTGGTCTCAGCAATTTTAAAGTATTTATCATCATTTTAGGCCTCAAATCAAAATTCTCTCGGACCATCATTTTAATCCTATCTTCTGAAATTTTTGCTGTACCGAAAGTATCAACCATTATCGACACTGGATGTACAACACCAATTGCATAGGCAATTTGTATCTCAAGTTTATCCGCAATCCCTGCTGCAACTAAATTTTTTGCTACATAACGGGCCATATAGGAGCCAGAACGATCGACCTTAGAAGGGTCCTTTCCAGAAAAACAGCCCCCTCCATGACTTCCGATTCCACCATACGTATCAACAATAATTTTGCGTCCTGTAACACCCGTATCAGCAAACGGGCCTCCATGTTCAAAACGCCCTGTCTCATTTATATAGATTTTAGTTTTTTTGTCTACCATTTCAGGCGGAAGAACATGTTTAACAACCATTCTTTCAATATCTCCCCTCAAAGAACTCATCTTGATTATAGGATCATGCTGGGCAGCAATGACAACAGCCTCTATTCTTCTTGGTATGTCACCCTCATATTCAACAGTGACCTGAGACTTCCCATCAGGCCTGAGATAATTCAGTATATCTTCCCTGCGTACCTGGCTTAACCTTCTTACAAGCTTATGAGCCAGCATAATTGGTACAGGCATGAGTTCTTTTGTTTCCCTGCATGCATATCCAAACATTAACCCCTGGTCACCTGCCCCCTGCTCACGTGTTATTGTCCCATCAACACCCATGGCAATATCAGGAGACTGTTCATGGATAGATGAAACAACACAGCAAGTTTCATAATCAAAGCCATATTTTGCCCTTGTATAGCCAATTTCCTTTACAGTATTTCTGACAACACTCTGAAAATCACAATAACCCTCGCTTGTTATTTCTCCAGCTATAAATACAAGTCCTGTAGTTACTAAAGTCTCACAGGCTACACGGCTAGCAGGGTCTTGCCTGATTAGTTCATCAAGTATAGCATCAGATATTTGGTCACATATCTTGTCTGGATGCCCTTCAGTTACAGATTCTGATGTAAATAAATATTTTCCATTTTTGCTCATGGATAATCTCCTCTATTTGGTTGGTAAATATCAAGCAAATAAAAATAACATAACGCCCTTATTTTTTCAATTGTTAATATACTTTCCTGTTGCGTAACATCAAAACCGGACATCTATTAAAATAATCACGAATTAAGATATAGCAATGACTGTTTGGAATATTCAAAAAAATGCCAATATTGAACTTTTTATTTTTCTATTATATCATTCTTCTACTCAATAGAATTAATAAAAGATACTATGATAATTAAAAAGAACATCATATTCTCTCAAGTTCTATTTTTTCTCTTCATCAACTTGTCCATTCAAGCTCAAGAAAAAAGGATGCCTTTCAATGTCAACTCATTCAAATTAAAAAATGGCCTGCAGGTATTTCTCTCTGAAGACAATTCACTACCTCTGATTTCTGTTGTTGTTGCTTATAAAATCGGTTCTCTCTACGAAAAACCAGGAAAGACCGGTCTGGCCTACCTACTTGAAAATTTAATGTTTTATGGTTCAAATAATGTCGGCCGGATGCAGCACATTAGTTTTATCCAAAAAGTTGGTGGGCAATTTAATGCAGAAACAAGAGAGGACAAAACAATATTCTACCAAACAGTACCTTCTAATCAGCTTCCTTTAGTATTATGGCTTGAATCTGACCGGATGAAGTCTTTGACAATTAATGCTTCCAATGTAAGAAAAGCTAAAGATTCCCTCATTGAAGAAATTCACCACAGATCAGCCAATAACCATTATCTCGAAAGCTCTCAATATTTTTACCAACTTATCTATAATGATTTTACATACAGCCATCCTGTTATAGGGAAAGAAGAAGATATAGCTAATATAACTATCGAAGATGTCAAGAATTTCTATTATACCTATTACATTCCAAATAATGCGGTTCTTTGTATTGTTGGAAATTTTGAAGGAAGAAAAATCCAAAATATTATTCAGAAGTATTTCGAAACAATCCCACTGGGAGAAACACCACCTCCACTTGTTTTGCCAAAAGTTTCTGAAACAAAAGGCACAGTTAAAACTCTTAATAATTATCTAGCTTCTCTACCTGGTTTTTATCTTGGCTACAGGATTGCTTCCCCTTATGAAGATGATTATTATATACTCTCAATCATTGAATATATACTATTAAGAGGCAGAAGTTCTCGACTTTATAAAAAATTATTTAAAAAAGAAAGGCTAGCATTTCAATTTAATGGTGGTATTGAAAAAAGAAATGATAGAGCTATTTTTAAAATATTTGTTACAAACAGCAACAAAATTACTATGCAACAAAGTCAAAAAGCAATTTTTTCTGAAATTACTAATCTTAAGTCAAACTTGATATCAAAAAAAGAACTTCTTAAATCAAAAAATATATTTAAAATGGATTATATAAATCAATATGATGAATCAATAGAAAATAAAGCAATTTTTATTTCCGAAACATTCCTTTCTCAAAACACCTTAGATAACCTCCCAAACGAGCTAGAACGATATCTTAGTGTAACGACTTCTGATGTTATTGGAATAATTAATAGATATTTCACTGATGAAAAAATTCTTCTCAACATAAAGATAAGGTAAAATGAATTTAGAACTACAAAACAGTCTAAAGATCTCTCTTTATTCCTTGCTTATATTTCTATTTTTATTCAATTCTCCCATTTTTTCTCAGGAGAAATTCAGGAAATCCCCTCCATATCCAGATCCTCTCCCTGAGCTTAGACTTCCAAGTATAGAATCTACGGTCCTTTCAAATGGACTCGGACTCTCTGTTGTTCATATCACGAATCGTCCAGTCATCAACTTGCGTTTGATCATACTAACAGGAGAAAACTCTTCTCCTGATAACTTGCCAGGACTGGCCACTTTCACAGCCAAAATGCTCAGCAAGGGCACACTGACTCTTTCTTCCTCAAAAATTGAGGAAACGATTGAATCTATAGGGGGAAATTTTTCATCTGTCACATATCCTGATTATTCAATTTTTTCACTTTCCTTTTTGGATGAATACTTGGATGAAGCTCTTAATGTTCTCAGCAAAATGATTCTTCATCCCACATTTACCAGGCGGGAAATCGATAATGTCCAAAGATCTATGTTTTACGAAATTGTTAGAAAGAGCTCAGAGCCAGAATTTATTGCAAAAAGACTGCTCTTTAAAAATTTATTTAAAGAAAATTCATATAGAAAAATCGCCTTTAACCGTGAAGACATAAAAAATCTTAACAGAAAAGATCTTATTGCATTCTTTAATAAATATTATAGACCAAACAATTCAAAACTTGTCTTAACAGGTAATCTCGATCTTTCCACAGCTTCAAGAAAAGTCAGTGCTTATTTAAATACATGGGAGAAAAAAAGTCTGGAATATCTTCCAACTACACATCCTGAGCCAAATAAAAAAATAAAAATTTGCTTTATTGATGTTCCTAATGCTAAAGATGCAACAATTTTATTAGGAAATTCTATCTGTTCTATAACAAATAATGATTTCTTTCCACTTTTAGTTCTGAACCAAGTTTTAGGGGGAACACCCAACAGCCGTCTTTTCATGAATTTAAGAGAATCAAAAGGATATGCATACTGGTCTTTTAGTACCATAGAATTCTTTAAGCACTGCGGTGTCTTCTACCTTATGGCGAGAATAAGGCCTGAAGTAATTTACGTTTCTTTAATGGAAAGTTTTAATGAAATCAGAAAAATTACTAAGAATAAAATTCCAAATTACGAACTAGAACAGGCAAAATCATATTTAATCGGAAATTTCCCTTTACAAATCAGAACTTATGATAATTTTTCATTAAAAGTTTCCGAAATTCTTGCATTCAATCTTGGCGAGAAACACTGGAATAAGTATTATGAAAACATTATGCTCATCAATTCTGATAAAGTCTTTGAGACTGCCCAAAAATATCTATTCTCTTCACCTGTAGTGGTAATCGTTGGAGATATAAACATAGTCGCCAATCACCTCAAAGAATTTGAACTAGAAGTGTACAACACAATGGGAATATTTCAGTATATCATAAGAAAAGGAGTAGAAAAATGAAACTCGTTGAATGCGTTCCTAATTTCAGCGAAGGAAGAGACCTTGAAAAGATTAAAGTCATTGTTAAAGAGATTGAATCCACGCCTAAAGTTACTCTACTCGATGTAGATCCTGGGGAGTCCACTAACAGAACAGTCGTTACTTTTATTGGTACACCTGAAGGAATTAAAGAAGCCGCTTTTAAGGCCATAAAGAAAGCTTCTGAATTAATTGACATGAGAAAGCATAAAGGAGCTCACAGCCGGATGGGAGCAACAGATGTATGTCCACTTGTCCCTGTTTCAGGCGTAACTATGGAAGATTGTATCAGGTTTGCTCATGAATTAGGAGAAAGAGTTGCGAAAGATTTAAAAATCCCAGTTTATTTATATGAAGAAGCAGCACAAAAACCTGAGAGAAAAAATCTGGCCAATATCAGAGCTGGTGAATATGAAGGATTAGTCGAAAAACTTAAAGATCCTAACTGGGTTCCTGATTATGGCGATCCAATCTTTAATCCAAAAGCAGGAGCAACAGTAATCGGAGCAAGAGAATTTCTGATTGCTTATAATATAAATCTAAACACACGAGACCGAAAACTTGTTCATCATATTGCTCTCAATCTAAGAGAGAAAGGAAGGGCAAAAAGAGATAAAAAAGGACAGATCATAAGAGATGAAAACGGGAAATCAATCAAGGTTCCAGGTAAATTTAAAGAAGTTAAAGCTGTTGGCTGGTATATCGAAGATTATGGAATTGCTCAAATATCAATCAATTTCACAAATTATAAAGTTTCTCCCCCCCATCTCGTTTTCGATGAAGCAATAAAGGAAGCAGAAAAAATAGGTCTTAGGGTAACAGGAAGCGAATTAGTCGGTTTGATCCCTAAAGAAGCTTTAATTATGGCAGGAAGATATTACCTCGAAAAGCAGGGAAAATGCCCTGGCTTACCAGAAGAAGAACTCATAAAAACAGCAGTTCAATCATTGGGATTAAACGATGTTAGTAGGTTTGACCCTCAAAAGAAAATTATTGAATATCAGTTCCAAGAAGTAAAAGATTCTCTTCTTAAACTCAATCTGCGTGAGTTTGCAAATGAACTTTCGATGGACTCCCCTGCTCCTGGAGGAGGAAGCACTGCTGCTTTATGTGGAGCATTATCATCATCTCTCTCTTCTATGGTTTCAAATCTCACAGTAGGCAAAAAAGGATATGAAAGTGTCCAGACTGAAATGAATAAATTATCAATAACTGCTCAAGCATTAAAAGATGAACTCCTAAAAGCAATCGATCAGGACACTCTAGCTTTTAATAAAGTCATGTCAGCATTCAACCTTCCCAAAAAGACAGATAAACAAAAAATCGAAAAATCCACTGCAATAGAGGAAGCACTAAAAGAAGCAACTCTAATCCCTTTTCAAGTGCTTAAAAATTGTGTTAATGCCCTGGAACTTGCAAAAAACATTGCTCTAAACGGAAATAAAAATTCTATAAGTGATGCCGGAGTAGCAGGACTTACTGCCCAGGCTGGAGCCGAAGGAGCATATTATAATGTCGTGATAAATCTCCCCGAGATCCAGGATATAGAATTTAAGTCAAAAATAAATAAACAAGCTGCTTCGTTAAATAAAAAAGCTGTAAAACTCAGCAACGAGATTAAAGAAATTGTGGAAAAGGGCTTATCTTGACCTGATATAATAATTAAGTTTATAATAACAGTCTTAAACTTGTACTGACTAAAAAATTCATTTCTTCAGGGGAAAGCAATGGAAGAACTGTTTATAAACGGAAACAAATTAAGACTTATAAAAGAAAATATTGCACTCCTCGATGTCGAAGCAATCGTTAATGCCGCAAATAGATCCTTAATCCTCGGAGGAGGAGTTGCAGGAGCAATAAGGAATTTCGGGGGCCCTACAATCCAGGAAGAATGCAATAAAATCGGTCCTATAGAAGTCGGAGAAGCAGTAATAACAGGGGGAGGAAACTTAAATGCAGAATATATTATTCATGCAGCAGGCCCAGTCTACGGGGAAGGAGATGAAGCTAATAAACTGGCCAGAGCAACATTAAACAGCCTCAAAATTTCAAACAAAAAGAAAATAAAAAGCATTGCCTTTCCAGCAATAAGCACAGGAATTTTCCATTTTCCTATACAAAAATGCAGTGAAATAATGTTAAAAATCGCTGCAGAATTCCTTAAAAAAAACGAATACCCAAAGGAAATTATTTTCTGTCTTTATAAAGATAAAGCCTACTCTATATTTGAAAATTCCCTTGAAAAACTATCCATAATTATCCAGAATAAAGAAGCCTTGGAGGGCAAATAGCAAGAGATTTCCTCTTGAATCTGAATCAATTTTATGTCAATATCTTTTTCTATATAAAGAATATAGTATATTTTAATCTCAATAGGAGGAAATAAGAAATGTCATCATGTTTAAAAACACTCAAACCAAACTCTCTTTGGAAACATTTTGAAGAATTCCTGAAAATCCCTCGTTGTTCGGGAAACGAAAAAGCCATTGGTGACTATATTATCTCTGTGGCAAAAGATTTGGATCTTGAATGGAAAAGGGATGATATTGGAAATATTGTTATCTCAAAAAAATCTTCTTCTGGACTTGAGAATGCAGAAGGGGTCATCCTTCAAGGACACATGGATATGGTCTGCGAAAAAAACTCCGACGTAGATCACGATTTTACTAAAGACCCCATTAAAGCAGAAATAAAGGGAGAATGGGTCAAGGCTATAGGAACAACTCTTGGAGCAGACAACGGTATAGGCGATTGTGCTGCATTGGCAATCCTTGAAGATAACACACTCATTCATCCTCCTTTAGAATGTCTCTTTACCATAGACGAAGAAAGAGGACTTATTGGAGCCAGCCGCATTCAGCCTGGTTTTCTTAAAGGGAAAAGACTTCTCAATTTAGACAGCGAAGACGAAGGAGAATTCACAATAGGATGTGCCGGAGGTGCAGATAGTCAAATTGACTTTCCTTTAGAAAGAGAAAAATGCAGCAAAGGAAAAACCTACAAGGTTAAAATTTATGGACTAAAAGGCGGACATTCAGGAGTTGATATTAACAAGGGGCGGGCAAATGCTATTAAAATACTTTCCCGGCTACTCTTACAAATGAGCAATGAAATCCAATTTAATCTGGTAAGTATCGATGGCGGAAATTTGCGCAACGCTATCCCTAGAGAAGCATGGGCTTGCCTTATATTAGAACCTGAACAAAAAGATATTTTTTCGTCTATGTTTCAAAAAGAGTTCGAAAGCGCAAAAAATGAATATAAGGCCGTAGAAACAGAAGTATCTTTTTCAATCGAAGAACAAGAACATGTCATTGAGGATCCTCTAACTAAAGAAACCCAGGAAACTTTGATCAAGCTTCTTTCCGATATTCCTCATGGCGTAATTTCAATGCATGCGGAAATGAAAGATCTCGTGGAAACTTCTACAAATCTTGCCGTCGTCAGAACCATGAAAAACAGTGCTCAAATAATCTGCAGTACCCGTAGTTCAGTAGTTTCGGCTCTAGAGTCCACACGAAATTCAATTGCCGAAATCAGCAAATCAGTGGGAGCAAAAATCATTCAAGAAGAAGGATATCCTGGGTGGACACCAAATCTTCAGTCTCTACTTCTAAAAACTTTAAAAGAAGTCTATAAAAAGACTTTTAACAAAGATGGAAATATAGCAGCTATCCATGCAGGCCTTGAATGCGGAATAATAGGAGAAAAATTTCAAGGGATGGATATGATATCTTTCGGTCCTACTATTAAAAACCCCCATTCTCCAGATGAACGAGTCCATATAGGCACAGTTGAAAAATTCTGGGAGTTTCTGACAAAATCTCTCGCTGCACTTGGATGATGTAGTAGCGGCAGTTTTTATGAATAATTCAGGAAGTCCTGGGTTATTCACGAGCCAAGCTTGCTGCAGATGCGAGGCACAGCACATGAAGTTGTGGTCCTTCACCACGAATGGGCTGTAACGAAGCAGATGCGGTAAGATCGGCTCGCCTGTAAGGTAAAGAATGCCGATAATAAGAATAAAATTTAATTTAACAAAGAAAGCAGCTATCTCCATCATGCGAAAAATCATTCTGATAAGCAGATTTCATCAATGTTAAATAAAAATATCGGCATTCTTTATGAATAATTCAGGATAATTAGTCTACTGGATATTTCTCAAAAGACAGCCTCTTATTATTTCTAAATATCTTAAACATATCCGTAGCTATTTGGCTGATAGAGTAAGAATTTTCCAGTTTCAGAATCCAGTTCCTGGGTATAGATTCTGCACCAAGCAATGTTCCCAATATCGCTCCTGTGATTGCCCCTGTTGAGCTGCTATCTCCAGAATGGTTAACAGCGGTTTGAACTCCTTTCTTAAAATCACAAGCGTGTGTTAAAGAGCAAAACAATGCTATTGCCAACGATTCTTCTCCAGTCCATCCTTCCCCAATAATTTCAATTCCATTTTTAACTGATAATTGACTTACAAATAGATCAACGGCAAGTCGTACTTTTTCCTCTGTTTCTTGATGTCCTTTATAAGTTTTTAGCCGGTCTATACAAAACTCTACTGCTTCAAACAGTTTTTTTCCCTCAATAATATGAGCTATTAATGCTGAAAAAAATCCTGCAGGCAGATATCCGGAAGGATGTCCGTGAGTAGTAGCAGCATACTCAGATCCTTCTCTAAAAGCCGCGACCGAGGGGAAAGCTAAACCTACTGGAGCTGTACGAACTACTCCGCCACAACCTTTACTATTATTAACAGGATTTTCAATGGTTCCTTTTTTCCCGCTCTGCAGTGAGCTCAACGTTGTATATTCTGGACGTCTTATCTGATTCGGGTTATTTTGGGAGTCAAGCCAACCAAGATACCTTTTGTAAACAATATCAGATGAATTACAGAATCCCTTATTTAACATTCTCTGGTATGCCCTGATACATCCAACGGCTGTAGCCAACGACATTTGCGTATTACTCGTATATGACCCAGGATTAAATCCTCCCCAGGCATAAAAGTCTTTAATGCCATTCTTTCCATATAGATTAATGATTTCCTGATAGCTAAGAAAGTCAACCGGAGCACCAAGCACATCTCCAATAGCAAGTCCCAGAAGACAGCCATTATATATATTGAGCATTGTTAATCCTTTATCTGTTTTGTCGTTTTTATCAGCGGGATTTTGACTTGTTGCGGCAAATTCTATTAAAATTAGCTTTTATTATCCTGGATTATTTTCTATATAAATTGAACGGGAGGAATTCTATGGAACAAAATCAAGTAACTTCTAACTCACTTTTAAAGGAAGTTAGCTTTGGGGAATGGTTTGTAACCATTTTACTGGCAGCTATTCCACTTGTAAATATTGTATTGTTATTCGTTTGGGCATTTGGTTCAAACACAAAAATAAGCAAAGCCAATTGGGCAAAAGCTTCTCTTGTATGGGCAGTAATCGGCATAGCCCTTTACTTGATTATCTTTGTAGCATTATTAGGTGTAGGAACTCATTTCTTCAATACTTTATAGTTTATTAACCTGGATTATTCACGAGTCGAGGTTGCTACAGATGCGAGGCACAGGGTATGCAGCTGTGGTCGTCCACCGCAAATGCCCTGTAACGAAGCAGATGCAGTAAGATCGGCTNGCCTGAAAGGTAAAGAATGCAGATATAGAGGAAAAAAAGTGCATGGGAAAAGAGTTAAATATAATGCTGAAGGAAAAAT
>AWNV01000050.1 GCA_000493965.1 Candidatus Aminicenans sakinawicola JGI OTU-1 | reverse complement strand
TCGATGGAGATCCCTAAATTTGAGAGATTATTCCTCATATCCTCCATCATTTCTTTAATTCTTCCATAAACCTCAGGATAAGGTTCGACATACCCATAAGTAAATAAGAGTTTTCTGGGCATTATACCCTTTGCGAGCATTGTATAACTCTGTTTTGCATACAGTATAGTATCGTGTCTCAGCTCTGTCCAGGAACCAAGGCTTGTCTGAATTGCCTTGTCTGTCCAAGCTGTAGTTTGCATGAATTTTGGGACATTATCTTCCCGAGTCTCCTCAATAAGCGGAAATAGGCAGTACAACCATCTCCAATAAAGATTCTGCTTCCAATCTTCGGTATTTTTCAAGGAAAATTCTTCCTTAAGCTTTTTCAACTGGTCATAATAATCTGAATACTCGGTGTCACCTTCTTTCTCTAATATCTCAAGTGCCCTTTTGGATCCAAGGACAGCTAAGATATCCAATCCACGGGGAAACGCCCTTGCCGGTCCTACATTTGGAATAATCTCCATGGTAAAAGGCTTCCCGGCACCTGTGTATTTGAGAATCAGTTTTTTATCCTTTATTCCAAAAACCAGTTCTTGAAACATGTATGAATCAGGGATGAACCTCTGCCCCATAAACCTGAAACCTTTTGTTGTCACATCGAATTCTCCATCCTCAACAAATGCAGCACCTAAAAGAATTTTTGGCGGTTTAAGTTTCATGGCTTTATTTATAAATTCAGATAATTTGTCCTTATCATTGTATATATCAATAGATTCTTTGAAAGAAAATACCTCTCGAATAAGACTCATATAATCATCGACATACAGGTCATCAGTTTTTCCCACAAAATAAATAGTAGGTTCATAAATCATCTTCCACAATTGAAATGCTTTTTTGTCTCTCATCAAAGCATCTGTCATCAAAAGAGCCTGGAGGGTCATCTTTCTTCCATGAACAATCGCATCTTCAGCCTTTTTTGGTTTTAATTTGAAATCAATTCGTCCGTACCACATCATGGCTTTGAAATACTTCTTGAACTTTTCATTCCTCGTGTAATGGCCTCTGGGAATATATTGGCTGTAATCTTCGTATGCATAGGGAGTGTTAAAAAGACTCGGGTTTTCAACGTATGTTAAAAGTTTCCTGAACTTTGTTCCTTCATGAGCATTCATGTTGCTTATCTCTTTGTTTATTAAGTCCTCCAATTCATATCCAGCGTGATACTCCGGGCTAAACACTTTTTTAGCTACAGTAAAAAAGCCCATATTCAATCTGGCTGCTTGCTTTACTGTTTTATCCTTGGCTTCTTTATATTGATTTTCAGAAAGACCAAGCATTCTATCTGTGAGTTTATTTGCCAGATCATAGAGTTTTTCAATCTCAAGGATTCTTAAAAGATAATCAAAGAAAATGTGCGATGTGTGCAAAACCGCATCAGTGGTTATAAAAATGGGTTGATTAGTTTGTTTGCAATTGGTGTAGATATCATATATTTCCTTCTTAAATCCAGGAGTAACAACAAAGCCGTTTTGTTTAAGTATACTTTTTGCTTCTAGAGACAAATGGACTTTTTCTAATCCACTCAGTCCTTCAAGAGAGAAAGATACTTGCTCTTCTTCAAAAGGATTTGTCAGGCCTTCTGACCATATGCATAAAATCAATGTGGCAATGATAAAAATTATGCTTTTTTTCATTCGAATTCCCCTCCGAAAAGAGATTTAAATTTTTTTCATGTGCCAGATCTCTTAAATTAACCTAGTTACCTCTATTTTATTTAAAAAAAAATAAAATGGAATAGGAGAACAAAAAGAAAAGAAGTTTCTTGGGGGCAGCCCGACCCCATATTGCATGTTTCCATATTTGCGCTTAAACAACGAATTTTGCTCTTAAAATTTTACTTGTAAGAAACTTCATTCTGTTTTATGTTAAATATCCAAATGTGAACCTAATGATTCATTTTATACTATAGGAGGTAACGAAAATGTCATTTAAAGCAGTCTTCCTTGCCCATGCTCCTGATGCAGAGCCAGATAAGCACAGGTGTGTGATTGAAACTCCCAAATACAAACTCTTCGTAAGGATTGTCAGAGACCAAAAGGGTGCCGTTGAAGTGTGTAAAAATCTAGTTAAAGATGAAGGGATTCACTCAATCCTTCTCTGCCCAGGATTTAAACACAAAGATATTGCAGAAATAGCAGAAGCGGTGGGAGAGAACGTCGGTGTTTGCGTAGCTAGAGGAGATGGCCCTANCAGTGAGGTCTCAATGAAGGTAATGAAAGGGGAGGGTTGGTTTTCAGAAGAAGGGGAAGAATAAAACTCCCATTAGATAGGAATTAGGTATGGATAAAAAGAATTTGCTAGAAAAACTGATTAAGAATTACCGCCAGACGCATAAAAAATCCGAAGAATTCTTCCAAAAAGCGGTTCAATATGAGATTAGGGGAGGCAGTCACAACCTGCGGCTGTTTGCCCCATTTCCTTTTTATGATATATGCAGTTCTGGCTCCAAGGTAACAGATATTGATGGAAACACCTATGTCGATTTCTGGCAGGGTCACTTTGCTAATGTGTTAGGACACAACCCGCCAGTTGTCATTAACGCTTTGCTGGACTGTTTCCAAAAAGGGCAGGGATTGCAAACAGGCTTTCCAGGAAGTCTTCAGAAGGAACTGGCTGAATTAATCCTAACCAAGCTGAACACAGATAATATCCGATTCACCACAAGCGGAACCCTGGCATCGATGTATGCCGTCATGCTTTCAAAAGCTTACACCCAGAGAGATCTTATATTTAAAATAGGAGGGGGATGGCATGGGTCCCAGCCTTTCGTGTTGAAAGGAATATCTATCTACGACATGGGGCTGAATCATGTAGAGTCTGCAGGCCTTCCCATGGGAATCGATTCAACCATCATCATGACCAAGTTTAATGACATTGCTGACTTGGAGGAGAAATTCAATAAATTCGGAGAACAAGCCTCCTGTCTGATAGTTGAGCCTTTCATCGGAGCTGGAGGTTTAATTTTTGGGCTGCCTGAGTACCTTTCAAAGGTGAGAGAATTATGCGACAAATATGGTGTCGTTCTTATATTCGATGAAATCATTTCTGGATTTCGCTTCCACGCCGGGGCTCTCCATACTCTCTATGACATAAAGCCAGATCTAACTTTGCTTGGGAAAGCGATTGGAGGAGGAATGCCTCTCAGTGCTGTTGCTGGAAAAGAAGAATTGATGGCATTGTGTAGTCCGGATGCAGAAGAGAGCAGGAGAGTCAAATTTGAAGGAGGCACTTTTTCTGCTCATCCTTCTTCGATGCTGGCTGGAATAACCTTTATTAAATATCTATCCGAACATGAGAATGAAATATATCCCAGGATTGGACAGCTTGGCGAAAAAGTGAGGAAAGGCATTGAAGATATATTTAACTCCTACGGATTTCATGTCCGATGCTCAGGAAATGGAGGCTCAATTGCAAAAAACAGCTCGGTAGTAGGCGTACATTTTCTCAATCCAGGCATTGACGCTGTTTATTCTCCAGAGGTTGCTTTGAATCCAGAAGAATCTGATATTGAGATGCGAGTAAAGATATTCAAGCTGGCCATGCTCGAGGAAGGCTTCCATGTTATAGATGGCTATGGAGCTATTTCTTTGGCCCATAGTGATGAGGAAATTCAGGAATCTCTCGACGCAGTGGAAAGAATCGCTAAGAAATGGCAGAAATTCAGATAAGCATTTTTCAATGCTGTCAACATATTAAAATATGAGGCACATTTCCTCCATAGATTTTTCTTGAAATAATCTTCTACTTGGATATATTTAAACTTTAATCATTCATAATGGCTGAAAAAAAGAGAGAGGAATAATGGCTAAAATAAAAGTTGTCATCTATGGTTGCGGTGTGATGGGCCGTAAGGTTGTCGAAGCCTTGTTGGATAAGGCGAGTATTACGGTTGTCGGTGCTGTTGATATTAATCCTGAAATTGTAGGGAAGGATTTGGGAGAGATTCTTGACCACCCCATTCTGATCGGAGTGACAATTGAGGAAGACGCAGACGTCCTCTTCTCCAGAGTTAACGCAGATGCCGTAATCCTGACTACCACCTCCCATCTCAAAAGTGTTGAACCTCAAATAGCCCAATGTATAAATGCCGGGTTAAATGTCGTATCAACCTGTGAAGAGCTTTCCTATCCATGGAAACGAAGTCCTGAACTGGCTGATAAAATCGATAAAATGGCGAAGGAAGCTGGAGTTACCGTTGTGGGAACTGGCATCAATCCTGGTTATTTAATGGATTCTTTACCACTTACACTAACATCTCCCTGTCTAAGAGTGGATTCGATTAAAGTTACACGCGTGATGAACTCAGGTAGGCGCCGGATTCCGTTTCAGAAAAAGGTTGGTACAGGCATGACGCCTGGTGAATTCCTACAAAAAATCAATGATAAGGTTATCACTGGTCATGTAGGATTGTTGGAATCGATCAACATGATTGCTGCTGGGCTTGGTTGGGAGCTGGATAAAACTGTCGAACTTCCTCCTGAAGCAGTCATAACGGAAAATCCGATTGAGACGGGATTAGGACTGGTCGAACCTGGAAATGTTATTGGTCTAAAAAGCATTGCCTATGGGGAAATGGGAGGGAAGAAGATCATTACTCTCGAATTCTTTGCTTTTGTCGGTGTGGAAGAGGAGTATGATGAAGTGATTATCGAAGGTCTTCCCAGGATTCACGAACGGGTAATCGGTGGAGTCCACGGAGATTTGGGAACAGTGGCTGTGACAATAAACACAGTCCTCAGAGCTGTTCAAGCTGCACCTGGAATCAAACTCATGAAAGACCTGCCTGCTCCTTCATGTGTTTCTTAGCACAGAGGCCATTGTGTTTGTAGGGTGAAGCGGTTTCAAAACAGCCTATTTTTCATGTTCAGTGCCCCTTGAGAAAAATATTTTGTAAATGCCGATAGTCAGCATAAGAAACACATAAACAAGAAAAACACCATAACTTATGGTCCCGTATCCTCGAGCAATAAGGTTTATGAGTCCGAATGTTGAAAGACTTAGCCCGATAAGTAAGAGGCTTATAGCGACAACAGGTCTTGTTCATCTGGGGAATTCCTTGCCTTTTGCCTGAAAGGCTGACTGCATTCTCTCATTGACAGCATGGATACACTGGAGAGAAATTTTCCGATCATCCCGCTCCCCTTGAATGCAAGAAAGCCGATTGCGGCGAGGATGATCACCACCCCCAGGAGATAGGGGATGCCAAAATTGTACCTTAGCAAAATCCCTGTGGCTGATCCTTCAGTCAGTGAATTTATTGCTTCTTACTTCGGCTGATAACAAGACCTCCGCCTCCTATGAGAAGCATGATCAGTGCTTGCACTAGGGTCTTCCACTGGATCTGGGGGGCAAGAAACAGCGATTCAATGAGGAAATAGCCTCCTGCTCCTACCAGAACAAGATAGACAACCAGCATAACGATCCGGGCATGGAGGTTCGTTTCAGGCGTATCCTGGGAAAAGAACCGGTTGTAAAGCAGCATGCCGATCAGGCAGACGATCCCCAAAATCGCAAATATCATCCAGAAATATCTTGTCTGGCTCAGCGCTTGGGGTGAAAGTACTGCTCCGGCCGCCAGAGCGTCAGGGTTAGGGGCCACTGGTTTGAGGATTTTTTCATACATGATTGCCCCGAAATTGCTGCCGAAAAGGCTGCCTATAACTCCGTAAAGGAAAGCATAGCCCATATAAACCGCCACATTATCCTTAGGTGCAACTAGGCCGACATAGCTGTAATACTTAGGATGAGCTGTCATCTCACCTATGGAAAACACAGCTATTCCCAGGATGAACAGCCAGGCGCCATGGGAAAATGCCAGGATGACAAAACCAGTGGATCCGATAATGATACCAGCTGCCATTACCGGTAGTGGTTTCAGGTTTTTACAGACCCGGCTGACGATCAGAACCAGCAGAATTATGGTCCCGGCATTGATGATGGTAACGAATTCCGCATCGAATTCAAATATCTTAAGCAGAGGGATCTTTGACATGAATTCTGTTACCGGAGTTCGGTTGATAAAATCGCGCAAGTACCAGAGGATAGAGCCGAACATCTGGAAATACAAGATCCAGAAACAGGAATAAACCAAGATCATTAGCATGAAGCGTGAATCACTGAGCACCAGGAGTGCCTCTCTGGTCACCTGGCGTGCAGACTTTTTGCTCTTGGGTTTATCCGGGTCTTTATAAAGAAAAGCTGCCGGAAACAGCATGAGGAAACACCACACAGCGGAAGAGAAAAAGACGTATTTCCAGTTAAATCCTTTGATCCAGCTGACAAAGAAAGGTGCTAAGAAGGCACCAAGGTTAATGCTCCAGTAATAGACTCCGAACCCGAACCCGCTGTTTTCCTTAGTCGTCGTTCTGGCAACTGTACCGGTGATGATGGGCTTGAATAGGCCACTGCCTGTGGCCATAACCAGCAGAAAGAGAAAGATCAGACCGTATGAGGTGAAGTTTCCGGTAGCAAAATAACCTATGGACAGCAGGGAGAACGCAACCATCAGCATCTTGCGATACCCAAGTCTCTCTGCCAGGGCGCCGCCGACAATTGGCATGATATAGGTCAGGGCATAAACAAAACCCTGGAGAAATCCGACCGATTCCTCAGTGAATTTTAACTCTTTAACCAGATAAATAGCCAGGACGGAGTTCATCCCGTAATATGCTCCCCGTTCGAAAAGCTCCATCAGGTTTGCTATCCAGAATGTAGGGGGAAAAGATCTTATAGCACTGCCTTTCTTTTTATCTTTGCTCATGCTGAAATTCCTCCATCCGAATTGACTGATTCTCTGCGCCAAATTACCACGGCAGCTGCAACAATGCAACTTTAATGTTTTTGTTTATTTCCCCTTTTTTTGATCGAAGAAATTCTGGCTTGTGTTGGCTATGTTGAGGACAGCCTGGTACAGAATTTTTGCCAGGTCTTCCATGATACCGGGAGTTATTGTTTTGATTGTATCCTTTGTCGTGCGAGGGTAAGTGGGAGTGCCGTATGCACTGAAGGATATGCTGGGTATGTGCTTGTTTATGAATAGTGTTGCATCAAGCTGTGGTATACCGAGGTTCGAATAGGGAAGAGGCTCTATAGGCCGTCTTACGGATTTGTTATTTGCCTTGAGGATAAATTCCCAGAGTGACGGATAATTCAATGCTGCAAGAGCTTGAAGTTTATCGCCGCATCCTACCATATCCAGGTTGAGGAAAACCACGGTCTTTTTCTTAGGAAAGGTCGGCTTATCGAGATAGGTCTGTGCGCCTTTGAATCCCTGTTCTGACGATCCGAGGCCGATAAACAGCACTGAACGCTTGGGTTTTATAGGACTTTTGGACAGAGCTTCTGCCACCCCCATCGTGACCGCCACACCAGAGGCGTTGTTGTTGGCTCCCGGCATAGTTTCGTAGCAGAAGCCGACATTGTCAAGGTGAGCGCCAAGTATAATAACCTCGTTTTTGAGCAGGGGATCTGTTCCTTCGATCTGGCCGATCACATTGTATCCGGTAGCTTTGGAAAAATGTCTGGTAAAATTTTCTATGGTAAAGACCTTGCGGGTTCTAAATGATTGGGGTTTTAGTGTGTTTTTAATTTTTTCTTTGGTGTCTTTGTGCGTTTTTCCGGTTCTTGCAAAGATGTCTTTAACAACGGTGTCTCCTACCTGGGCAACCATAAAATTTTCGATATAATCGATGTTTGGGTTGACCCTCAATTCATTACAGAACATGCCTTTAGCACCATGTGCTACTGCCATTTTGACCTTGTAGCGAAAAGAAGAATAGGCCTGCCATTCTTTATAGGCCTCCGGATTCTCTTTAGGATCGACTGGCACGCCGGGTTCGACCAGCACGATTTTCCTCTTGACGTTCACGGTGGCATAGTCGTCATAGTTCATTTCAGGTGCGGTGATCCCGTATCCAACGTAAACGACCTCTGCAGTTAAGTCGCCATTTGCGGATTGGGAACCTGGGTAATATTCTTTCTCATAGATGTATTTTCTTTTCTTTGAACGGCCTTTTGACTTGTAGTTATAGGAAAGTTCTCCACCCACAAACACAATAGTATAAGGATTAGGATACGATTGAAGATATGAATTGTTGTGTGCAGCAGGTGAAATTCCAATTTTTTTGAAGTGAGATGCTAACCACTTGGCACAAGTTTTATATTCTGGTAGCCCTGTAAGACGTCCTGCGTAATTATCAGAGGAGAGTTTTTTTACATACCCCAGCAAAGTTTCATCTTTAATCGAGTCTGTGATTTGGTTAATCTGGGCCTTTTGTTGTTCGGATATTTTAGTCTCTTCATTTAATACTACTGCGCAAGAAGAAGCCAGGAGAAGAGATGTAACAGAGAGAAAAACCATTATATTTTGATTTCGCATGGCAAGATCCTGTTTTTAATTGAAACATCTATTTTAGCGGGTTAAAGAACGTCCGTAAAGCAATAAAATTCTGGAATTCTGGGGACACATTACTTGACCTGGATTATTTACGAGTCGAATTCTTGGTGCCTGGTACTATTTTTGCTTAGAATAGCAATTTTGCCCCCAAAAAGTCTGGTTTAAGGCTTTATTTTTGGCAAAATTGTAGGTTAATTACTTTACTGTGAGTCAGTTAGTATGGCCCGACCCCGATTTCCACACCAACCCCTATTTAAACGCCACATCGCTGACAGTGGCGTTGTAGACTTCCTTAGTATTTTTATCCTGGATAAAAAAGACCACCTGAAGTTTTGTGCGGTCGATTTTGAAATGCTTTTCCTGGAATTGGAAGTTCTGGGCTTTTTCCGTTTCTATCGGGTTAATGTCGATATGACCGGTCTTGGCGGCTTCGGCTGTGACGATTTCTCTTACGACCATCTTGTGATAGACAATTCCATTGCTTCCGTGGTACACCTCTTCCTTCTGGACAAGGGCAATATTGTAATCGGCACCATCCAGCAGTTTATCCGCTGAATATTTCACTTTAATGACATCGCCTTCAAGGACTGCATTTACCTCGATTTTGACCGCAGGAACGGCTGAAAGCCGGGACTTAATCTCATCGGAGTGCAGCATGCCGATCAGGCAGACGATCCCCAAAATCGCAAATATCATCCAGAAATATCTTGTCTGGCTCAGCGCTTGGGGTATGTCGAACCTTATCCTGAGGTTTATGGAAGAATTAAAGAAATGATGGAGGATATGAGGAATAATCTCTCAAATTTAGGGATCTCCATCGAAAGAATATCGGAGAAAATAAGCAAGTTCGAAGAGACTTTGGGAAAGCTAACGATTATTTCTGAAAAAGAACTTAAAGGAATGGAATTGAGCAGAGAAGAATATGATTTAATTTGGAATATTGGGAGTATTCTTGCTTCATCAAAACAGTTTCCGAATAGTATTATGACAAAAATAACATCCGGAACAGATAAGAGGATGGATATCGCAGCAGATGTTCACACAGACTTAAACACAAAGAAGGTTCTGGAGGAAGGAGTCGGTTCTCCTTTTAATATTTATGTAATCATCAGGGACACGAAAGGTTATAGACTGTGTCAGGGAGGAGTGTTTTCCTATTATGAGTTCAAGCATCCGATGGATGATCGCTTGACAGATGAAAAGTGGCAGGATATGGGAGAGAAGAAAAAAAGACCGAATCAGCCGGATTGGACAAATGCTTTCATCACGAAAAGGAGGCCACCATCGTGAGAAAAGCGGTTGTAAAATTGGCTATAATCTGTCTCCTGTTCGTTCCATTTTCTAGTTAATATCAGTTATGTGCCCCCAGGTATTTTTTCTCTCCGGCTTCAAAACGCACCTTTTGTGTTTCATTAGATTTATTATGCCTTTTTACTTTTGGCAGTCCGAACAAGCCTATTATACCGAAAAAGACGATGTCAACATTGGTAGGAAAGTGCACTTTTAATTCTTAAATGACAATAAAAATGTTAAGGTTGCATTATTGCAGCTATCGTGGTAATTTGGCGCAGAGAATCAGTTAAATTAGATGGAGAAATTATGGTTCAAGCGCTGATCATGCTCTTCCTAGGAGGTAGAGGTGTTGTTATCAGCCGGAGCAAGAAGCAATGAAATCTCTGACTGAATACCTGGTATTTCATACCACACAGCGGAGAGAGTTTATCAATATAACTCCGAAGGTAGAAGCGCTGGTCAAAGCGAGCATGATCCAGGAGGGACTGTGCCTGGTAAATGCCATGCATATCACAGCCAGTGTCTTCATCAATGACGATGAAAGTGGACTGCATCAGGACTTTGAGGAATGGCTGGAAGGACTGGCACCGCATGAGCCAATCTCGCAGTACATGCATAACCGGACCGGGGAGGATAATGCTGACGGGCATCTCAAACGAACGGTCATGGGCCGGGAAGTGGTGGTCGCAGTAACGAATGGAAGCCTGGATCTGGGTCCGTGGGAGCAGATATTCTACGGAGAATTCGATGGCCGGCGCAGAAAACGAGTACTGGTAAAGATCATCGGGGAATAGAATAACTAAGTTGGCACAGCCATACTTCAATCTCAGAAGGGCAGTGTCCGATAAAATATAATGGTAAAGGGTCATATGAGTAATTCAAAAAAATTTATAATAACTGGCTTTTTAGTATGGTGGCTGATTGGTTTTATGGGCTTTTCGGGTCATACAGACGACAAATTGACCTCACTCCTGGATAAAATATCTGAAAGGATGAAATCTTATACAGAGCTGGAAAACTGGTCGGCTATGGTAACATCAACTTCAATCGATATGGATAAACACTGGAAAGCGAAGAAGAAAACAGTAATTGAAAAGATCATCACTGTTCAGGGAGAGGAAATTGAAGAAGAGATTCTGAAGGTCCTGGAGGAGAAGAATGGCAAAATAGATGACATAACCAGAAAAGTAAAAGCGGAAATTGCGATAAGGAAAGCCAAGGCGAGAAAAAGGAAGAAAGAAAGCCGGGAAAAAGGGGACAAAGAGCAGGGCGGCGGAAGCTTTAACCTGTCTCTGGATGAAGCTTTTCCTTTTAAAGCGGAAAAACGTGAGGAATATGATTATTCCCTGCTTGAGGATACTGTTCTTAATGAACGTGCGGTTTATCTCCTTGAGATCCGTGCCAGAACGCCCGCGGATGAAAAAATGGAAGGCAGCTATTTTATCGATATGGAATCGTTCGATGTGCTTAAGGCCGACCTCCGGCCTTCAAAAAAACGCAACGCCCTGAAAGAGTTCAGGATGGAGGCGTTCTTTCAGGTACTTCCAGGTAATCATTTTGTTTTAAAGGAAACCAGAATACGAGTCTATGTCAGGTTTGTGATCAAAAACATCCGTATGGAAGCATATGAAGCCTATAAAGACTACAAGATCCTGGATTGAGACGAAAGACACTATTTTCTAGTTAGGCTGTAGCAACTTATTTATCTTCAATCGACAGAAACATTGGATCCCAGGGTTTAAGAAGAACAGGTTTTTCCTCAAGAATTTCAAGAACCTTTGTAGAAATATATTTCTTGTGAATTACAATCCTAAACATATATTCATCAAACCATTCATCAGTCATGGTAAGGAAACCATTTTGTCCTGCATCTTTACTTCAACTGCCATGTTCCAGACTCCACCGTCACTTACAGGATGCTTAAAAAGCCATTCAACTTTTCTGTCCAAATAATCTTTATCCCGTGTTTTAATTATATTTTCAAGAAACAAGTTGGATTTCTCCAATTGATCCCAGAAAAACGAGTAGTTTCATGATGGCTTACATATACATTTTTTCTAGAAACCTAAAACCTTTTAGTAGGATTATTCGTATATTTATTTGTAATACACAAATAAATAGAAGTCTATATTTCCATTTATTAAATTTATATTTTTTTAGAGAATCGTTATGTTTAAAAATTATTTAAAAATTGCTTATAGGAATACCATAAGACATAAAGGCTACGCAGTTATCAATGTGGCAGGATTGGCAATCGGGATGGTCTGCTGCATCTTAATACTACTTTTTGTATTTGATGAGCTGAGCTATGATAAGTTTAATGAAAACCATGACCGGATCTACAGGGTTACCAGGAAGTGGTTCAATGAGGACGGCATTGTCAATCTCCACCTCGGGCATGTAGCACCTCCTATTGGCCCTCTGCTCGAGAACGATTTTCCAGAGATCCTTCATTCAGTTCGGATAATCCGTATAGGAAAGTCTCTGGTGGAGAACAATTCCAGATATTTTGAGGAGCCCCGTTTTTTTTTCGCAGAAAAAGATATATTCAAAGTGTTTACATTTGATATGATAGCAGGAAATTCTGAGACAGCTCTCCGAGATCCATTTACCGTAGTGATCACAGAGGAAATGGCTCATAAATACTTTGGAGCTGAAAATCCGGTTGGAAAATCTTTAACACTTCAGGTTTCCACGCAGGAAGCGGAGATGAAGGTGACCGGAGTCATCAAGCCGCTGCCGCACAACTCTCACTTCCATGCTGACTTCTTGGGTTCATTCAAGACATTTGAAGCTGTAGTTGGGGAACAGGAGCTGCAGAACTGGGAAAGCAACAACTATGCCACATACCTTCTCATGCCTGAGAAACACGACATAAACCGTTTGAAAGGCCAACTCGACCCCTTTATTAACAAACATATGTCTCAAGGAATGAGCGAGAGGACCAAGCTCCAGCTCCAGGCGCTAACGGATATCCATCTTCATTCCCATCTAGATTCTGAAATCGAAGCTAACAGTGACATTACATATGTATATGTTTTTTCTATCATAGCATTATTTATCCTTCTTATAGCGTGCGTCAATTTTATGAATCTGGCAACAGCCAGGTCAGCCGGCCGGGCTAAAGAAATCGGTATGCGAAAAGTCGTGGGAGCACAGAGAAATCAGCTTATTCGGCAGTTTTTGGGCGAATCAATATTCACTGCAGTCATATCCCTGTTGATCGCAGTAGTTATAGTTCTCCTGATCATCCCGAAATTCAATCAGTTTATTGGCAAAGAACTGTCCTTTAATTTAACAGAAAACATGCCGCTGATCTTTTTACTGCTGCTTATAGCGATCCTGGCCGGATTTGTTTCCGGTATTTATCCGTCCATATTCCTCTCTGCTTTCCGACCTGTCCATGTTCTAAAAGGAAATTTGGACAGTGGGAAAAAAGGATTATCCTTCAGGAGAGTGCTGTGTGTGTTCCAGTTTGCCATTTCTATTGTGCTAATTGTCTGCGTAGGTATTGTTTCAAGCCAATTAAGATACATGAAAACCAAAAACCTTGGTTTTGACCAAGAACACGTGGTGGTACTCCCCAGCAGTCCAGCAATAGTTAACAGGCTCCAAGCATTTAAGGCCCGTCTCTTACAGAATCCAGACATTCTAAGCGTTTCAGCAGCTAAAAGAGTTCCTTCCGGGAGGCTCCTAGATTCAGCAGGAGCTCGTGTTCTCAGCGGTGAAACAAGCCAGCCTATAAATTTCCGTATTGCCCAATTGAGGGTAGATTATGATTATGTTCCTACATTTAAAATGGAGATGGCAGCAGGCAGAAATTTTTCTCAGGAAATGAGCACTGACTCTACCCAGGCATTCCTACTCAACGAAACTGCTGTTAGAAGGATTGGTTGGAAATCTCCTGAAGAGGCAATTGGCAAAGGATTCAGCTACGGCAGCCGCAAGGGACAGATCATAGGCGTGGTAAAAGATTTCCATTTCGAGTCTCTCCACCAGGAGATCTCCCCTATTGTGATGTTCATATCATCTACAAGCCTTAATCAGATCTCTATTAGGATCAGCCCACACAACATTCCCAAAACCATAGGCTTTCTGCAAAAAATATGGAGGGAGGTCAGACCTAATTATCCATTCTCTTACTATTTTATCGATGAAAACTTCGACCAACAATACAAATCCGAAGAAAAACTGCTTCAAACATTTAGTTATTTCGCCTTTCTCGCTATTTTTATCGGATGTCTGGGCCTTTTCGGCTTAGTGTCTTATTCGACTGAACGCAGGACCAAAGAAATCGGCATTAGGAAGGTTTTAGGTGCGTCTACGGCAGGACTTGTGTTACTGCTTTCAAAAGAATTTACTAAATGGGTTCTTCTGGCTAATATAATTGCCTGGCCAACAGCGTATCTGATTATGAACCAATGGCTTCAGAACTTTGCTTACCGCTCCAGTATCAATCCCGGAATATTTATTGCAGCAGGAGCTCTTGCCTGGGTCATAGCATTTCTCACAATCAGCTATCAATCCATTAAAACTGCTGCAGCTAATCCAGTCGATTCGCTCCGGCATGAATGATGATAGAGCAAATTCTGACCATATCTGCGGGATTGGTCTTGTGGAATCGCAGGGTGTTGTCCCAGCGGAAGGTGAGGTCATCCACGTTGTTGTCCTCAATATTCCCGCGGGAAAAGCCGCGATTTTGAAAAAAGGGTGGCGGCTCCCATTCCGTATCCTCAGATGTCCATTCGAGGTCACCGCCTCGGCTCATGTCTCTCTGATTCAGATAATTGGAATAACCGACCAGCATATGGCTCTGGAACGCCTAGTGGCACTGAATCCAGTGTTGCTCCATTTACGGACGTTCTGCCTCCACGGTTAATTCTTCTGAAAGCTTGGCTATTTCGAGTGCAATATTGACAACAAAAGTCATACCTGATGAGATGATAACGTCTTTTTTTTTGCTTCTTAAAGCCCTCGAGCGCGGCGACAAGCATCACCAATCCCTGTTTAACGCCTGTCATCCCTCTCCTTGATTTATAAAAATGCTTCAGATTGAGAGTTACTGTCTGAAGCCAACTGTACTTTGACCCAGATTTTTAATTCTTTTGGCATCCCTGGCCTCATGCCTTCACCGGGCATTCCTCTGCCACCCATTCCTCCCATGTCACCTCCTCGGTCTCCTCCGCCTCTGCCGCCCATGCCAGGCATCCCTTCACTGCCTCTCGTATCGCTTGGTCTTTTCATTTGGATTTTAGGCGACTCCAATCCTACACCTATTGAATCTCCTGCTTTTGCACCGACAGCGTAAGGATTCGCTTCGCTGGGAGTTAAAGGTATTTTTATTTCATAGACGAGCAGTCCGGTTGAGGCTCTCAATTCAATTTCGATTCCTTTGGCATCTTTAACAGCTATCCTTTTAACCTCGTCTTTACCAGGACCAAGAATTTCCAATTCCGTCAAAGACTGTTCAAACTTTTTAATCATTTCCTCCTGATCCTGCTCTCTCAGAGACTCGCCCGTGGGCCTCTCTCCTCCTTTCATTCCAAGAGGGAATCGGATTCCAAAAGTTTTTTCCTTTTCTCCCTTTGGATCAAACCATAGGGAAAATCCCTGCCTCATTAACTGGGCTCGGACCATAGGATTTTCTACAACCATGCAGACGTAGAGATAACTCTCATCATTAAACAAGCCTACTGAGATATTGCTATCTGTAAAATAATACTTTGCTCCCGGCCAATCATCACCAATCCCGTCCACTATAATCTCGCTATCCAGCCAATCGCTGTTTAGTTCAAGGTTCTCACACCCAACCTGAAAAATCGCAAATAAGAATAAAACAAACAATAAAACAGATGATTTTTCAAATAAACAAGATCTTAACAGCTTTAAATTTATTTTCACGATATCCTCCCTAATATATTTATCAGGACAAGCTCCTGATATCGTTGAAATAATAGAATGTATCGGCATTTTTGTATACATACTGCTTTTTCCATAAAATAGACTAAAATCCTATGCAGTTTTTATGCCAAGAATAACCAGGCAAAAACATTAGGGCTCCTGAATCTGTGTTGTCATAAAAAGAGTACATGTGTAGATTAAAAAAAGGGGCTTCAAGATATTAACGACTGTAACCGGCAGCTTCGGGAATGGATGGAGTTTGTAAATAGGGTCAGTATGTTTGTAAATAGGGTCAGACCTATGCAACTGACTCTAAACAAATAAGATCACTCCTTATTTTCCCGGAAATATGGCCTTAATTGAGAATTTTGGGCCGCAAAAACGTCTAATTAAGAGAGAAGAAAAATGGTCCGGGCAGGGATTGTCAAGCATCCATCAGAATGGGAATGTAACGGTTACCATGAACTCCAGAATATTCCGAAAAGAAAAAGGAAGAAACATATACTAACCGGGACGATTTCGACCCTAAAATTAGCCGATTAAGGCATAAAAAAGGAGGGAAATAAGAATTAATTTAAAATATATCAGTGATTTGCATAGGTCTGACCCTATTCCTCCCTATTCCCTACTATCTATTCCCATTCCTATTCCCCCCTTTCCATTATGATCTGATTTTGTAGGACATTTTCACAAGGAATAAATTGTCTTCTTCATCACTCTCCACAAAATACATAAACTTCTCTGAAGCAAAAATAGGCTTTATTTTTACTCGAGCAGTGCCCTGAAATTTGCCCTCTAAGGTAAAAACATCAACCAGAACTGGGGCCTCTTCGTCAGAAACATCTTCCCTTATTCTGAAAACAAATACATGCTGCTTTGAAAGCAGGACACAGTCAAAATAATTTTTCTCCCCAGGAATTATTTTTACGATTTTCCGAATTACACTCTTGGGCCATCCTCTTCTTTTTCCAATTTCATATATATCTTTAACAAAATATTGTTTTCCTTTCTTACTGATATTACCAGGTAGGATCTCTCTCTGAACAGTGCTTACCGTCTCTCCTTTCTCATTTAAAATAAGGATTTCATACCTGTCACTTACACCCACAGCGGAATACCTTCCAGAATGGGCAAATAGAAGAGAGGGAGCGTACTCATCAGGAGCATAATTAAACATTACCAGCCGGCCACTGCTATCTGGTACAGAAACCGAAAATGAGCCCCTTGATATTTTAAAAAATGTATTCACGACATTGTTCTCACTATCAACCACAACCTGTCTCTTATCCTCTGGTCTCCATATCCATAAATAGAAAAGTTCTTCCCCAATGTAGCCTAATCCAAGCCTGCCGTCTAAATGTATGCGATTTATAAAAGTACCATCCGCATTCAGAAAAGAGACATTAAAAAGATCATCAGCAACAACAATCTGTTCTTTAAGGGAATAAGTTATCTGGTTTGGCTGCTGAAAATCTCCAGGCCCCTGACCTTTCCTACCGAAGTAAAGGATTAATTTGCCATCCTTGGAAAATTTAAATACTTTATGTTCTTTCTTATCAAGCACATAAAAATTTGATCCATCATCTTCACAAACAGATGTGATAGAGGCAAACATAAGGTCTTTCCTTCCGATTTCCAGGACTTTGTTTAATTTTAGATCAAGTTCCTTTTCTGTATGTGAAAGTAGTGGGCTCAAAGCCAAGGGAATAAAAAGAAACAAAAAAACATATACTTTTAAGGCGGATTTGATCAAAATGATAATATCTCTGTTTCCCTGTTATCCACACAAACAGGAGAAGAGCTTATTCTTTTTTTTTAATTTTATTGATCCTGTGCTGCCGTCTTCTGTTTCCCAATAACCAGTCATTGTATCTCCTTCTACAGTCAAAGTTATGTACACTGTCATGGTACTTTCTCCGTCATAAATAGAAAAATTGAATGATAAATTGCTGTCTTTAAATTCGATATCCTCACACTCCGTCTCATCAAGCATGCCTAAAGAATCAGAAATTGTACCTGTATACTCTCCTTCTTTTTTTTCAACGACTAAGGTCAGCTCGTCCGTTCCCTGATCAGGGACCTCGGTTTCCCCCACCCAAGTGCCGCTTAGATCGATATCCTGACAAAAAGAAATTCCACAGGACAAGGAAAAAATAAAAATAATCAAGGCAAAGGTTGACGTAGTTTTTTTCATGTTCTCCTCCTTTTAATATTTTATAGGACTCGACCTTTAAAATACAATTTATATACTAATACGAAATTCTTACGAAAAAGTTTCATTCAGAAGTCTTCATAGACTATATATGTAGCAAGAAGATACTCTAAAACCTTTTGAGGACGTCTCTCTAATTGCATCAGCTCTTTCTAGTAAAATATCCTCAATTGGAGACATGATATCCATGAGCTTTTCTAAATACATGTATTGTATATTGATGTGCTCTCATAAAAGTAAACAGAAGTTTACATCTTCTAACTTCTGCCTAAAGCCTAGCTTAGCAGCTTACAGGGGAATACAAGGCAGCTAACCCTTTTGGTGTGTTTCTTAAATCACAATCTCTGCCATGGGCAGGGTATATCGTCAGTGTTATGTTGAACAGAAAAACGGTATCGTTGTGAAGCAGTTCGTCGGCTATGATAGATTTGAGGGACTGCGAGCCTATAAACAGCTTTTGGGGCTGTATCGAGCCCTGCGCCTTTACATTAATTTTTTACAGCCTTCTATGAAGCTTAGAGAGAAGCATCGGGAAAACAGCCGAGTTCTACGCACGCATGACTCGGCCCAAACTCCTTTTCAGCGCCTTCGTGCATACAATGTTTTATCCTCTGACATGACCGAAAAGATCAACTCCATTCATCAAGCGATCGACCCGGTTCACCTGCTAAAACAAATCGGGACACTACAGGATGCCCTGTGACGGCATGCTGTTCTTCCTCCCCCGGCAAAAAATTCAGATTGTGCAGATAATTCTGAAGTCTGCTTCAAGGGGATTTTTGATAACTCTGCTGAAACCGAAAACTCTAGTCATATCATGGATGATGTCTTTAAACCTGAAAACAGAACCAAACGCAAATACCGAAAAACGAAGAAAAAAAAATCCCGCATTGGTGGAGAACACGCCGTAATAATATGTGATAAAATATTGGCGGGGATTCCTGAGCCCGACAAAGCCTGACCCACTGTGGTATTCCACCGCGAATAGGGCGCAACGAAGCAGATGCAGTGAAATCAGCTCGCCCATAGAGTAAAAGATGTCGATTATGATTAAAAAGAGTTTAGTGAAGAAATTGATTCACTTAATTAATCTTGGAATAAATTATGCAAAAAGGCAGATATCATTTAAAATAAATAAAGGTATTGGCATTTTTCATGAATAATTCAGGTTAAATAAATATTCAAGCATGCTACGCCAAATCTAATTTTTAGCACTTGACAACTTACTTGATATTTTGATATTTAATTTCATGAAGGAGTTATAATGTCTAATAAAAAAGAAATGTCTGAAAGGCCTCAAGCCGCTAAAATGAAGAGAAGAGATGCGATGAAGCTTACCGCAGCCGTCGTAGCCTTCGGTTCAGTGCTTGGATTTACAGGTTTATCCGCTTCTCCATCAGGCCAGCTTCTCAAAAGAGATAGGTTTTATCTCAAATGGTGGATTAAAGGTCAGCAGAATTGCATACATTCTTTCCAGCTTCCAAACACCATTGTGAATGCGATAACCAAGGGGAACAAGATTTTGATCAAATTATATAGGAATGATTCTCAAGTCCAAACTCCTCCATTCAGTTGGGGTTAAAGGACTGAAAGAACTGAAAATTGCCCGATTCCAATCTACATCTACCTCTAGCGTTTGAACTGGACCGGGAAAGCCCATTTTCCTTCATTTGTAAAGCTTGCAGCAAATGTTGTTATCAAAAAGCTATCAAAGTCGCACCCTATGAGGCTCTGCGCCTATCCAGAAATCTGGGGATCACGACAACAGAATTTTTTGATACTTATACCGAAGGCGGAGGCACTTTTCTCAAGATCAAGCCCGACATGGCCTGCATTTTTCTCTCAAATCAAGGCTGTAGTGTTTATCCTGATCGGCCTCTTGTCTGTCGCCTTTATCCTCTTGGCGAAACCATAGACGCAGAAGGAAAAGAAAGATTTGGAAAGATGCCGCCCCACCCAGATTGTAGGGGGGTATACAACAAAGATAGCACGGTGGAGGACTATCTGAAGTCTCAGGAAGTAGCCCCCTACTTACGGATGGAAAAACGATATACAGCTCTTTATCACCAGATGGAAACCAAACTGACTCACCTCAAAAACGAGACAAATGGTTTTGAGCAAGTGAACCCAGATAACGTCGGAAATGCCACCGAAGTATCAGGACAAGCTTTGCATTCGCCCCTATTTGATATTGATGTAACCATAGAAAGCTATTGCAAAAAGCACGGGACCAAACCTCCAGTTAACCTAGAAGAGATGGTCACTCTTCATATCAAGTCTATTGAAGACTGGCTGAATAAGCTTTAACACAGAAATTAGAGGATAGTGTTTTTAAGGAGCAGCTTTACTTTTTTATTTTCTCGATTTCTTCCGTATGAGTTCCCGGCCTGAAATTCCGATTGTATAAGCAAGAGTAACTTTTTCCTTGGCAACAGCATAGTGATAAAGGCTTTCTGCGGGGGGCCATTCAATCTTTACTTTAAATCCTTTCTGTAATATTTTTTTGAGCTTGGATTGACAAAATGATCCATATGCGGGGTATCCTATGCCCCTTGTGTTTGCTGGATATTTTGTGCGGAAAGGATTGGAAAGCAGGACTGTTCCAGAGGTCAAAATGCTGCCCTGGTGCTGAGCGAGTGGGAAAGTATATGATAACCACCTCCTCCCCAAACTCAGCCTCAGCTAAATATGGCAGCTGAGGAAAGATCAGAATATATATGAAAATTAAGAGTTATTGATAATCAGTTCAGGGCAAAGTCTATCCAATAAAGGCTTTTTACAGGTGAATTCTAAAAGATTCTTACTTTCCTGCGGATTTCTTGTTGAAGTATATGTTTTTCCTAGGTATTATTGTTAATGTAGTTGCTTAGTAAGTGAAAGTTTAATGAAATTGAGGGAATATCATCATCAACATAAAAATCAAATTCTTATAGTTGCAACTCTTAAACAAGAAATTTTTCCTTAAAAATATAGATTTATGAGTTTTAAGGTCGCAGGGCTTTGACCAGGCTGGTTTTAAAAGAAGCTGACAATCTGTCCACAAAAGCTCAGCATTAGCTTAACATGGCGGCTCTGGTCGTTTTTTCAGTTTTACATCAGTCTCCACTGTAAAAAATTGATAATCTTTATAAAAAACATTCATCTCAGAATGGACCTTTTTTTTGCCATTTTTTCTAATATAGGCTTCCTCAATAAAATAATGACTGGGGAATCGGATTCCATTTTTTTCAAAACCAAAATCGGTTATTTGGATGAAGCGGGGTTTCCCATCGTATTCTTTGGCCAGTTGCTTGATCACTCCAGAACGGGTCATCATATCCTCATCCCATGAGATCCTTAGGATACTGAAATCCTTATCACTGACCCAGATTTTCCCGCTGAGTATTTTATGAGAAAGCCAAGATGTGGGAATAACTTCAATGATTAGAGCTTTTTCTCCATTGAGAAGCTCTGATCCAACCAATTTATAATTAAAATAGGGCTGCCTGTCTTCAGCCAGAAGATTATTCGGACCGAACATAACATTTCTATATTGAAACATCTTAGTATCAACGCTTTTAACCTCTTTTTTTTTCGAATCCCATTTTCTTCCAACAATATTCTTTTTTCTTCCTTCTGCTTGCCCTTACGGATCAATTGGTAATCATAGAGTAATTCATGTTTTTGCCCTATCATCATTTTCGCTAATTTATTGGTTGGGTTAAAACGCTGAACATTATATTTCTCTGAGATTTCCTCCTTACACACAAAATACAAGGCAACCTGGTTCAATCTCTCACAGTATTCTTTTGTCTTTTTCAAAATTTGTGTTATCTTCATCTGGTCATTTGGTTCTAAGTTCTCTTGAGAAAAAATCAAGGGAGTAAAGACGAAAAGGACCGTTGATAAAAATATTCTTACAGACTTCATTGCTATTATTCTTTTGCTGATATTACATACTCAATTTAACATAAATATTTTTATCTCTCAAGAAAAAAATCCATAAAAGCTTGCATTAACTAGTATCTTGTATTACAATGTATTAGGTTAAAATGGAAAATAAAATAAAACAACTACGAAAAGGAATCTTGGAGCTGGCCATCTTAGGATCTCTTGAGAATGAAAGTCTATATGGTTTTTCTCTGATTAAAAAACTGGCCAGCTATCAAGATATCAACCTGACTGAAGGCACCATATATCCTATTCTCAGCCGTTTGTCCAAGGAAGGACTGGTAAAGTCAGAGTGGCGGGAATCCCATCAAGGGCCTCCTCGCAAGTACTATTCCTTGAGCCAGGCGGGACAAAAAGCGTATCAGATTCTCTCTGAGGAATTTAAGCGGCTGAGTGGCCTGGTTTATCAGTCCTCTCAGCCGTCACCCGAGATCATGGATGGGAAAAAAGAAAAGACCATTTCCATAAAAAAGGGGAGTAAAAATGGCCAATAATTTCAGCGAAACAGTTCAAAAAATTGTGAATAATTATCTAGACCGGTTAAAGTCTCATCTCAAAGGGCTTCCAGAACCGGATCGTAAAGAATTGGTTAAAGAGGTCTATTCCCACATTTATGAATCGTATGCCCAGGATCCCTCCGAGGATGGGGTTGAGCGAATTTTTAATGTTTTGAGTCGTCTGGGAGAGCCCCATGAGGTGGTTGCCTCACGTGTATCTACTTCGATGGTAGACATGGGGAAAAAACGGAAACTCCCATTTTATATCTTGGCTGGTGTAATGATCGGTCTCTTCGGGCTGCCTCTTGGTGTAGGGGTATTCAGTTTGTTTCTGGGACTTGCCGTCACTCTTTTTGCCCTGGTTATATGTTATTACGCTATGGCGGTCAGTTTTGTATTGGGCGGATGGGCGACAATGATTGTGAGCATCATCCGGCTTTTTTATCAAGATTTTCTCCTTGATTATGTTCAAGGTTTTGAGAAATTATTTGATTACCCTACAGGTGAGATATTAACAATAGCATCCTCTTTGGTCCTTCTTGCTATCGGAATACTTATGTTATGGGCGAGCAAGCATATTCTACGGGGATTTAAGTTTTTAATTTTACTGCCGTTTGAAAAAATCAAAAAGGCGCGGGAGCACAGAAAGTAAAAGGTTATCTGTATTTTAGATAAAATTGATGTCGGCCTCTTTCAGGGGAAAGCAAAGCATATTTCTGTCTGGGCCGGATTCTGCCGACCTTTCCATTATTTAATAATAAAGAATTTTGTCTGGCGGCCGTCGATGAATTTACATCCGTCTTTTTTTGTATAAACTCCGCCTTCTTCAAGTCCCATGCGGACTGATTGGTCATCCCATTCAGGTACTTCATAGATATTGTTCATTTCAATGGCGTAACAGGTATTGTAATAAAGCGGGTAGTCTCCCCGTACCGGCACACCATCCTGTCTATTCCAGAGAGGCCCACAACAAATCCGGCTGCATGTCCGTGAATACCGAGAGGGTGGCAGTAAACAGACGGATTTAAACCTTCAGCCTTTGCTTTTTGCAGAGACAATTTTAATACTTTGTTTCCTGCCCTGCCAAACTTGTGCTCAGCCATGACGATGTCCTGCAGTCTGTTCCCCAGCCTTAAAGCTTCCTTTAAACCTTTAGGAGCGTCCTCTTCCCCTATTTTGCACACATAAGCATTTTGCTGGGTATCGGTGCAGAGCCCTAAATAGACGATGCCTATGTCGCAGTGGAGAAGGTTTCCGCGTCTTATAACTGTGTTTTTGTCCGGGTATTTAGCTGCTTCTTCTTTTGAACGTTGAATGGAAACAGAAGGCTGGAACCAAGTTTCTACGCCCAGGTCAGTATATTTTTGTCTTATCCACCAGACGACCTCCTCGGTAGTTGTGATATCAGGAATGATGACTCTGTTTGAGAAAAATTCGCCAATAATGTCATGGGCAATGCCGCAGATATGCCGGTAAATGCTTAATTCCCTGGGACTGCGGGTTTCAAGCCATCCCACACACAGGTTTTCTGCAGACAGCCTTTTTGAGTATTCAGGTCCCAGGGCTTTGACCAGGCTGGCTTTAAAAGAAGCTGAATACTAGTGTTTCCCAATTCAATATTACGACGTTCAATTTCGACAAGCCCATTTTTCTTTATTAATTCTTGCAGGCCTCCTTGATTTATAAAAGAGAAGTTGTCATTTTATCCTCTGAAAGTAAACAGCAGTTTACATCTTCTAACTTCTACCTAAAGCCTAGCTTAGCTGCTTACAGGGGAATACAAGGCAGCTAACCCTTTTG
>AWNV01000049.1 GCA_000493965.1 Candidatus Aminicenans sakinawicola JGI OTU-1 | reverse complement strand
CTGTTGTCAAACACTGTGCTAAGGGATTTGATTTGGATCCTGAAGGAAAGGATTCCTGGCAGTTCGTAGAGGCAGGGGCAGATGGTGTTGCTGTAGTATCCCAAGATCGATTAGCAGTATTCAAAAAAAATTCGGCTGGAAAGGGTTTTTCAGAGATAGCTGCAGAGTTTTTTAAAAAACACGACTTTGTTTTTATAGAAGGTGGAAGGGGTGAAAAAGCTCTCAAAAAAATAGAAGTGTTGCGGAAAGGGATAGCCGAGAAAGTGGAATGTTTTCTGGAAGAACTTGTTGCTGTTGTTTCTGATGTGAAAGTTGCTGTAGATAAACCTGTATTTAATCATGATCAAATAAATGAGATTTCAAATTTTATTGAAAGCAGTGTTCAGCACGAAGAATCTCGTGTTTATTTGGAGATTGATGGAAAGCCTGTACACCTGAATGCATTTGTGAAAAAGAATACAGAAAATATTGTTTTAGGAATGGTTAAATCTCTAGACAGAGTCCCGGAGAATCCGGAATGTTTAACCTTATCAATAATAAGGAAGGAGAAGAACAATGAGAAAATTTAAGAACTGGGCATGGTTATTGTTTTTTGGCTCTCTTTGGGGGATAATGGAAGTTGCTGGGGGGGGAGTACTGTCTAGGTATAATATGCCTCATTCTGCTGTGATTCTTGCAGCCTGGGCATTCATGGTCATGGCAGTTGCAAGAGGGATTGTGAATAAACCAGGGTCATCTACCGTTATTGGGATTGTTGCAGTCATTTTTAAGCTGGCGAATGCAGCGCCGTTCTTCTGTCATCTTCTAGGAATTTTTGCCCTTGGTTTAGCATTTGATGTTTTTTCAAGTTTATTAATGAAGAATGAGAGGAAAATTTCTTTTCGCACCAGTCTAACAGGTGCATTAAGTGCATATAGTGGATATGCGCTTTTTGCCATTGTCATTACTTATATCGTTCAATATAAATACTGGATTGCTGGTGGATTACCAAAGGTGCTTAACCATATATTTGTAGGAGGTAGTTTAGCGGCATTAGCGGCTGTGGTGCTTGTTCCTTTTGGGTACTGGGTTGGAATAAGTAATGAGAATTTATTTGAGCGCCGCCCGGGATGGACTTATGCAGGAACCCTAATGGGAGTAGTTCTTCTGTGGACATTGGGAAGATTCGTAGGATAAATTAATATATTATTATGATATGAAAGGAGTAAAATATGTCAATTGAATGTAAGAATCCCGCGAACATCGCAAGTAGTTTTGCTGACAGTATCTGTGTAAAGAAAGTCAACTTGAATTTTCTTAGTCTTTCTATCCTTGGAATTTTTGCAGGGGCATTTATTGGTTTCGGTGCAGAGCTTGCAACCATTATTGGGCATGATATGGGCAAATTTGTCGGAGTAGGATTAACTAAGTTTATGATGGGTGCTGCCTTTAGTGTAGGATTGATGTTAGTGGTTATTGCTGGAGCAGAACTTTTTACTGGAAATAATCTTATAGTTCTTTCGGTTCTTAATAAAAAAGTTTCTATCTGGGGTTTACTAAAGAACTGGGCTATTGTCTATGTCGCCAATATTATAGGTTCCCTTATTCTAGTTGCTATCATGTACTACAGCAAATTATGGGAAGGAGGAGGCCAGGCTATAGGAGTTTTTTCTTTAAAAATTGCAGCGGCAAAAGCTAATCTAACTTTTTGGCCTGCGTTTTTCAGAGGGATTGGATGTAATTGGCTGGTATGTTTAGCAGTGTGGATGGCATTATCGGCTCGTCATACAGTGGGAAAAGTGTTTGCTATATTTTTTCCCATCATGGCATTTGTGGCTTCTGGATTTGAGCATAGTGTTGCCAATATGTTTTTTATCCCTATGGGAATGGCCCTTAAAGGAGTTCAGCCTATTGTAGCTGCTTCGGGTATAGCAGCTGAAAAGCTGCAGAATCTTGACCTTTTTGGATTTCTTATTAGGAATGAGGTCCCTGTGACTCTTGGCAACATTGTAGGTGGTGCTTTTTTTGTTGGAGTTCTTTACTGGTTTGCCTACGTAAGAAAGAGTAAAAAAGAACTCAAAGCAAAATAATATTATTTATCTTGAGATGGGCGGAGCGATCTTATTAAAAAGTATAAATAGCACTAATCACAAGTTGGTTAGTTTTTGCTTCATCGTCAAGATTAAGATATTGACTAAGGAAATTGCAATATTCAATACCCAATGAAACACTGCTTATAACATTGTATTTGAGCCCTGAAAAAATGGCTCTGGTTTTTTTGAGATTTCCTGATATTAATTGAGATTTATCTGTAAGATCTTCAAAGGCGTATCCAAGCCAACTTTGGAAATTGTTCAATGAATATACAATCTCAGACCAAAACGCAGTTGCTTTTTTACCTTCAAATTTATCTGCTTTTACGTTGTCATAAACATTAGAACGGGAAAGAAATACAGAGAGATTTTGTCCTTGGCCCGATTCTCCTTTGAGCGTGAGATTTCTGGCAAATGGGACGATCCAATCAAGACTTAATCCAGCAATATCAACATCTGTTTCGTAATCTTCCAGAGAATTTGTATAGTGGTCCCTGCCAAAAGTTGTGGACAAGCCTATTTTTATATTTCCATTATTTCCGAATTTCATACCGATACGTCCTTGAGTGATAGGCAAGCATGTCTTTGTTGCACCGGAAGAAGTGGGATCATTGAGGCTTGCGGCAAAGTCAAACATATCAGATGACCAGGTGTATCGGATTTGAGCTCTTCTAAAACCGAGGTTTCCTGTTTGCCAGAAATAACCGTTGGTCAACAAAGTAGTGGGGCCCAATGGAGAAAATACATCCCAATATTGCCCAAAAAGAAAAGAAGAATTTCTATTAGAAAGACTGAAGTAGGCATGGCGAATCCGGAATTTCATTTGATTCCTACTAGTTCCATCATAGAGATCCCATTCAAAATGACCCTTAACTGCCCATCTCTTAACAAGAGAAAGATCTGTCCATCTAAGACCAAATCGACTATTCATAGCCGTTAAATTAGTATTCCCTTCCTCTCCGAATTTAGCATAGCGGCAGGCAATTAGGCTGTTCATTGGATTATCCTGGTATGTTCCATCAAACTTTAGAAATCCATAAAAATCGAGTTTGAATTTTTCATTATTGACAAATCTGATGGAGGCCTTGCCCTGAAAAGTTAAAATAAGTAGTGAAAATACTGTAAGGACAATAATTCCTAGTGCTGTTTTTTTCATCATTTCCTCTTTAGAAAGTTTGTGTTAGAAGAAAGTGTAATTTTTAAGTTTTCTATTCAGTACAGAGAGAGGTTAGCCCTCCGTTTTGTAGAGAAAGTTTATATTTTGTTATATCGAAATAGCATTGTTTCTTATTAGATCCGGAAAGGTATGCTTTGATTTTATCAAGATCATCCGGCTTATTTATATTACACCAAAGGGAATCTTCAAAAAAATCTGATGGAACAAATGCCGTTTTAACCTTTGGGAATATATCGATGACTCTCCGTTTTTTGGATCTAAGTGTTTCGAAAATTTTTGGAAGACAGGAGATCGAATAAATAGCGAATAGAGGTTCAAAACCTTTTTGTGATCGTGGAATGATGACTTCGGCTTCTTGATCGTAGGTAATCAGTGTTTGAATAGAAGGTTCTGTGATAAACGGCATGTCGCAGGGGACAATGAAAGTGCGTTTATAAGAGCTTTGACTCAAAGCCGTAGCAATTCCCTGAAGAGGGCCTAGTTCTAGCATTTTATCCGGGAAGATTGGAATATTCAGAAAGCTGTATGGTTTTGAGTCATTTGTAATGATGAAAACTTCATCCACTTGAGGTTTGAGCATTCTTAAGGTGTGCTCGATAATCGTTTCTCCTTTGATTTTGAGCAAGCCCTTTTCAATGCCGCAAAGCCGGGTTGCTTTTCCCCCTGCGAGTATCGCTCCGCTTATATTCTGCATGTTTTTAAAATTTAATCGAAACTTGTGTCTAAATTAATGAATGACCGGAAATTATTATTTTTGCCCAAACCGATCGACTATTTCTTTTGTGACAGATTTAATTCCTATATTGGTGGGACAGACTTCGTCGCACCTCCCACATAGGAAGCAAGTAACATGCCCCCATCTATCAAGGTCGGCAACCAACTTATGATGGATTCTACGGCGCGTCCTTTGTCCCTCAATTCCCATGGGATTGTGACCGCTTGCTTCACGCATAAACCCGTCCAGTTGACAGGAGTCCCATATCCTTTCACGCACGACTATTCCTTCAAAATTCAGATCACCAACATGAAAGCAAGTGCATGTCGGGCACACAAGATTGCAGCCTGTGCATGCAATGCAGCGATTTGCGATCTCATCCCAAAACTCCTCTGGAACCCTATCTTGGGCAATAAGTTTTGAAGCTTCCAGCAAAATGTCCTTCTCATTGGTGGGAAGGGCATCTGATTCTTTATGAAGTGCTTCTAAAGAGGCAACCCTTGTACTGCAGATAAGATGTTTTTCCAATTCGTTTCCTTTTTCTGTATATGGAACAACGATATATTTATCTCCGTTACACACAAGCTCAATATCACATTTACCTCCTGATATTTTAAGAAATTCGCCGTTTTTTCCGCATTTTCCTGAGATAACAAAGACAACGGAGTTATCTCTTTTTTTGAAATAAATATCATCACGGTAGTCAGTAGAGAAAAATTTATCGATAAATTCCAGACACTCTGCATCCTCTGCTGTTAGGCCTACAACCATGATGGGTTTTTCAGGAGGTTCTGGAACTATAAAGTTGTTATCTATTCCGATAGTAAACATGGTTTCACGTTGAGGAAAGAAGATAGAGGTTGTTTTTTGAGGTATAAGTCCTCTAGTAAGAGCTAGCGGCCCATCAGTGATTTTGCCAAGTGATCTTGTTCCATCATGCAATTCAATGGGGACAAGCACATTATATTCTGATTCAGAAGTTTTAAAGAAATTTTCTAATTCCTTCAGAGTTGCAGCTTTCATGATAATCTCCTTATTTTTGCGGCACATACTTTGTATTCAGGTATTTTTGCTTCGGGGTCAAGGGCGTTATTTGTTAGAACATTTGCCGCACCTTCACTAAAATGAAAGGTCATAAAGATCACGCCAGGAAGAACCACATTAGTAACTCGTGCCATTGCTTTTATTTCTCCTCGACGTGTGGCTACCATAACATAGTCTCTGTCATGGATTTTTAAGTGGGAGGCATTTTCCGGATTGATTTCAACATAAGGGAAGCGTTCTTCACGGTCGAGTAATTTCGAACGACGTGTCATTGTACCAGTATGAAAATGGAAGTAACAGCGTCCGGTAGAAAGTACAAAAGGGTACTCCTCATCAGGCAGTTCGGCTGGCGGTTTGTAAGGTGCAGGAGAAAACAGCCCCAGTCCTCGGGCAAACTTGTCTACATGAAGGATAGGTGTTCCGGGATGACTCTTATCCGGGCAGGGCCACTGCAAACCAATTTGATCTATTCTATCATACGTGATGCCGGCATAACTTGGAGTAACTTCATTTATTTCATCCATAATTTCTTTTGCAGAATCATACTGCATGCCGTCATAGCCTGCCCTTTTGGCGATATCGCACAGAATTTTCCAGTCTGTTCTGCTTTCTCCTGGAGGTTCTATGGCTTTACGTACTCTTTGAACACGCCTTTCGGTTGAGGTAAAAGTACCATTTTTTTCCGCAAAACAGGAAGCAGGAAGAATCACATCGGCTAATTCTGAAGTCTGTGTGGGGAAAATATCTTGAACTACCAAAAAATCAATCTTTTCCAGTGCTTCTCTCACATGATTCTGGTCAGGATCGGACAGCATAGGATTCTCTCCCATAACGTACAGAGCTTTAAGATTTCCTTCGGCTGCTGCGTTGATGGCAGTTGTTACTGTTAAGCCAACATTAGCAGGTATATCCTTAATATTCCATGCTTTTTTAAATTTTGCACGAATGTTTTCATCGGTAACCTTTTGATAGCCACTGTAAACATTAGGAAGAGCACCTAAATCGCAAGCGCCCTGGACATTGTTTTGACCGCGAAGCGGATTTACACCAGTACCCGGTCGGCCTATATTCCCAGTCAGCATGACGAGATTGGCACAAGATTTTACATTATCGACACCATGGGTGTGTTGTGTTATCCCCATAGAATAAACAATCATTGCTCTATCAGCTTTTGAAAATATCCGCGCTGCTTTGACAATATCTTCTGCCTTAAGGCCTGTAATTTCCGCTGATATAGCAGGTGGAAAATTTTCTACGGTATTCTTTAATTCTTCGTAGTTTTCAGTCCGTTTTGCGATAAATTGCTTATCTTCCAGTCCTTCTTTTATGATGACGTGCATCATACCATTTAGAAGAGCAACATCGGTTCCATTTTTATGGCGGAGATGAATATCGGAGTAGCTAGCAAGTCTGATCTTTCGATTATCTGCAACAATTAATTTAGCTCCACGTTCAATTACTGAATTCATTATTCTTGTACCGATAAGAGGGTGTTGTTCAGTGGTATTTGAGCCGATAACAAGGAAACAATCAGACTTTTCCATACAGGAGATGGAATTTGTCATGGCGCCTGAACCAAAAGTCTTGGCTAGACCTGCTACAGTAGATGAATGGCAGAGCCTGGCACAATGGTCGACATTATTAGTTTTAAATACGGCTCTGGCAAGCTTCATCATCAAGTAATTTTCTTCATTTGTTGTTTTAGCAGAAGAGAAAAACATAACTGAGTCATTTCCGTATTTTTCTTGAATTTTTTTCAGGTTTCTAACAATGAAATCTAATGCTTCTTCCCAGGATGCTCGCTCAAGATTCCCATTTCTGCGGATCAACGGGAATTTGAGTCGATCAGGGTGGGTGACAAAATCAAATACATTCCAACCCTTCACACAAAGACTTCCTTGAGAAACAGGATGGGAACTACTTGGCTCTACACCCAGGATTTTGTCGTTGTTTTCATCAGATAGAAGATAAAACATGCAGCCAGTACCGCAGTAAGGGCAGGTAGTAAGTGTCTTTTTCATATAGCACCTCTCAGATTGCTGATTTCGTTAAGCCAAAAAACCGGACCGTCTAGACAAACATAAAGATTCTCAATCGTGCAGTGTCCGCACTTACCAACTCCACATTTCATGTAGCGTTCGAGTGAAACAACGATTTTGTTCTCTGTCAGGCCTTTTTTCTTCAATTCTTGGATGACAAATTTATACATAATAGGTGGGCCGACGATAACAGCAATAGTGTTGTCTATATCGATATTCAAAGAAGGTATTAATGTTGTGATGAGACCTATTTTTACGCCTTTACAACAAGTCCCTTTCGGATCTGCGTCCACACAGCAAAAACAGTCTAGTTCCTCACAATGCATCCATTGTTCGACTTCATCCTTGAAGAGTTGATCCTCAGGAGTTTTGGCCCCAGAGAGGATCGTGACGTTTTTGAATTCTTTAATGTGGTCTTCACAGTACTGGATGAGAGAACGCATAGGAGCCAGGCCTATCCCTCCTGCAATAAGAATAAGTTCCTTTCCTTGCATTTTTTCTGTATCAAAAGAATTGCCAAAAGGTCCGCGAATGCCGATCTTATCATTGACCTGAAGTTTGTGTATAACACTTGTAACGCTTCCAACATTACGAACTGATAGTTCAAAATATCCCTTACGTGTGGGGGAACTGCAAATAGATATAGGAGCTTCTCCAACCCCAACGATAGAGAGCTGAACGAATTGCCCAGGTTTTTGCCCTAAATCTTTACCGCCTGGTATTTCAATGCGATAGAGATTTTCTGTGGGGGTCAGCTCGGATATGTGGGTTATGCTGCACATAGTCGGCACATAGAGAGATTTGTCTGAAAGACATACACTTGTTTTTGAGTCCATTACAATACTCCCTCAATTTATTTAAATTTTATTAATGCAAAAAACTTATCATTAATTTTCTTTATAAGCAGAAAAACAATTTTACATTTTTTAGAAAGAGCAATCAAAAGAATTTTTCAATTATATTTTTTAAACTGGCTAATGGATTTAAAATTGATTCATGGCAGTTTATGAAGGCAGAAAGTCCTCCGCCCCCTGAGCAGCCTCAGCTGAATATGGCAGCTGAGGAAAGATCAGAATATGTATGAAAGTCCAAAGTCCTAGATAAGCGATTAAAGGTGAACTCTACTCTTTATGCACTATTTTACAGGCAAATTCTGTGAAATTTTCTCTTTCTTGAGGATTTATTATTGACTGGATGTGTATTTTCTCGGTATTATCGTGAATGAAGCAGCTCAGAGGGTGAAAATTTGATGAAATTGATAGAAAATCGTAAGTTCAAAAAAAAGGAGATTCCTATATTTAAAGGAGTCTAAGCTCATGCGTAAACCAAGTTTGCTAATTTTATCTTTTATATGCATTTACTTATCAGCGTTTTTTCTTTGGGGGGGGTCCTGTAAAGATCATCTGGTCCTTTTCTTCGTTCGGAGAGGATGATTATTTTTTCCGTCCTTCTGACATAGAGGTGGATCATCAACGATCCCTGATCTATGTGGCTGATGCAGGAAGCCATCGTATCCTCGTGTTTGACCTTCAGGGGAAGCTTCAGAGCACTATAGGCAACAAAGGACAGGGCCCAGGCGAATTTTCCAATCCCACAGGAATAGATATTCTGGATGAGGGTGGACTGGCGGTTGCGGATTTTGGAAGCAACAGAATTCAGATATTTGACAAATCAGGAGAATTCATTAGATCTATCAAGACAAAAGAGGTCAGAGTGGCTGATATAATGTTTATTGATGAGAGGATATATGCTGTCTCGTCCTTTGGCGCAAGCGGCTACGGCGGACTGAATATCCACTCCAATGAAAAGTCTCAGCCTCTGGTCATCGTGTTGGATGGTGAAGGAAATGTTGTCAGCGACATATCCATCGAAGATTTTCCCGAGACGCATCCCTTTATCCGGGCCATAAAGCACCGCGTATGCCTGACTTTCTCGAATGATCAAAAGTTTTTTCTTCCATTTTTTGCCATGAACCTGATTCATGTCTTTGATCTGGAAGGAAACAAGGTTGCCGAATTTAACCGACCTTTGCCTTTTAAACCCATAGTCCCAAAGCTTCTTCAACAGAGAGAATCCAAGGAGGGAGTGATTTCCATGGCTGCAACCATGGACTTGATAACCAGAGATGAGGAGATCGGACCCGACGGTCATCTGTATCTCCTTACCCATAAAGACAGCTTTTCTGAACGTATCAAAGGAAAAGACGTAAAGGACTTGGGCCGCCTTCTGCCACCTCCCATGCGCATAGACGTTATCGATACGGACACACATGAAGTGATCCGTCATGTCGAATGCGATCCCGGGGCTAAGGCTTTTGCAGTGATTGATAAGGATCGCCTTGTTTATATATATGAAGACAGCGAAGGAGAATTGATTTTCAAGTGTATTCAGTATTGAGCCCTTGTGTCGATCTGACAATCCCGACACCCAGAAATTCTGCGGGGAGAGCAGATGCTTCTGATTAAATTAATGGAATAAGTTTAAAAGGCACGAGCCTCTAAAATCCCTAAATCCGAAGAGCCAGAGTCTGGATCACCAGGGTAGATTTTGTCCCAAATTTTTCCCTCTGGGTATTTCAATGCGATATAGATTTTCTGTGGGAGTCAGCTTTGAACATTAAAGAATATTATCATAAACTTTCGGATTGCTGATTCACAAGATAAATTTATCGATATTTACTCTTTGCATTTAGACAGAAATTACTTCTCTTATTTCTGGTAATTTCTCTTTAAGGGCATGTTCTATTACTTGTTTTACAGTTAGTGTTGAGAATGGGCAGCCGCTGCAGGTTCCTTTCAGTTTTACTTTTACGATTCCATCAGTAACATCTACGAGTTCAACATCGCCTCCGTCAGCTTGGAGAGAAGGCCTGATCTGGTCTAGAACGTATTCCACTTTTTCTCGCATGTTTTACCTCCATATTTTTTGAGATACTATTAATTACGATTATTCCTGTTTTATATTACTGTTGTTTCAAACAAATTATGGTAATACTTCCAGAAAGAAGTCATCTCCAAAGTTTATCATTGCAGTCTTGAGGCTGTCAATTTTATGAATAAGAAATGTATGTAAGTTACTATTTAAGTATATTGGTTTTTATCCCTAGCTCGATATAGCGCCCTCTCCATGGAAATCCGGGTTCCGAGTAAATATAATGGTCAAAGATATTTGTGATTTTGACAAACAATTCAGTTCGTTTAAACTGGAAGGAAATAATTGTATCCAGGTTAAAATAAGAATGAATATCCAGCAGTTCATTTGATTGGTAATCGAGCCAGGATGATGAAGATGCTGCCAGGCCCATAATTACAATCCTGAATCGTTGGGAAGGGTAGATAGTACAATCAAAATTTAAGCTGTGCCTTGGGAGAGCATCTAGTGGCCGGTCGTCACTTTTGTTCTTGTGGTCAAGGAAAGTGTAGTTTATAGTTGTTGAAAGCCATGGAAAAGCTTTTTGAAATTGAAGTTCAAATCCATTGATATAAGCTTCTGCGATATTAAAATATATGCGGCGGAAGTCATACTCCGGAAGACGGAGGCTGTCTATCATATCTTTGAAGCTGGTCATAAAGATAGAGCCTGTAAGGAAGAATATTTTATTGTATGTAAACCCTAATTCGCAGTTACTTCCTGATTCACTCAGAAGGTCTGGGTTTCCTGATGAACTTGAGTACATGGAACGCATGGAGGGAAATTTTGATTTCTTGGAAAAGGAGAGATGGAGGGCTATATATTCCAGAGGGGAGTATTTAAGACCAATGAGAGGATTTACTTTGGATGCATTTTTTCCAATAAACTTGTCTAGATAATCATAACTTAATCCCACTACAAGTTTCCATTTCTTGAAAAAAGATATATGATCTTCGATACCGGCTGAAAATGTAGCCTGTTTGTATTTATCCCAGGATTCTCCTACATCGTCCTGAGTTCGTGCTACATCTTTCTTATAGTTGATGCTGAATTTTAATGAGTTTGAAGAACTCGTAGCAAGGTCTGCAAGAGAGAAAAGGCCTAATACAGAGTTGTCAAAAGTGCTTTCGAAGCTGCGTTTAGTCATTTTTGGATCTTCGAATTGGTCGAGGGTATTGTCATACTGGACAAAATAACCTCGAAAGCGGAGTGTGGATTTTTCCCCCAGGGAAGTATAACCACCTGCATTCAGTGTATAACGATCCCAGTTTTTAAAACGCCAGTACCGTGGTTTATAAGCATCAAGTTGTGGCGGCATAGCATAATTGGATTTGTATATTCCTCCGTTAAAGAGAATTTCAGTGTTGCTTGATGGGTCATAGTAAATTTTTGTATTGAGGTTTAATCTTTCATACTCTGTGTTTGACCTTTCGATTCTATTCCCTTCATCTTGATCTGGGAAATAAAATCCATCTGAATCCTGATAAAGCATATTTCCTGCAAAGGCAAATCGCTTCAGTTGAAATGCTGAATTTAAACCCAGGCTGCGTGTATTTTTTTCTCCATATGATGTGTGAAACGATAAGGTTGGTTTGACAGAAGGTCTGCGTGTTATAACATTAACGATTCCACCCAGAGTATTAGGCCCGTAGAGAACAGATGATGGCCCTTTGGTGAGTTGAAGGGAATCGATCCCATAGGTAGATATTGTTTTTAGATCAAACGAACTGTAGTAAGGCTCATAAACAGGAATCCCATCGATTAACAGTGCAATCCGTTTTGAATCCATGCCCCTGAGCTTTAACGTGTATGTGGATTTTTCTCCAAAGGTCACCATCACTCCTGGAGCATATCTAATAGCCTCTGAAAGATCGAGTGGTTTTATATGTTCAATCTTTGTATGACCCAACCTTGTTACCGTTGAAATAGGGAGGTCTATAGGAGCTTCGGCTACGACAAGAATTTCTTCCGTAATCTTTAGTGTCTTTTTTGATTTTGTCTTCTTTTCATCTTCTTGTTGTTTTTCTTGGGAAAGAATTAAACAAGGTAATAAAATTAATGCCCAAATTACAAAATTGATAAGGTTTTTTTTTAAGACGGTGATTTGATGAATTATGCATTATAGTATCTCCTTTTCAAATATGGAAGGCAAAACTGTTTCCCGTTTTACCCTATCGGTCAAAGGCCATGGCCGAAGAACTTTAGGCCCTTTGACTCGGAGAAGTAAACTACTCTAGCATGAAAGATAGATATTGTAAATAGGGATAATTTACTGGGGTTCTGACAAATATTCTATTTCTTTCCGGCAAGTGCTGTTGTCATTTTTTGTGTTAGATTATTGTCTTTAAGCCAGAAAATATTCGCTTTTTCTTTGGTTTTAGAAAGAAATTGATCAAGAATGCTTTCCCTTAGAACAATAAGAATATTTTGAGGCTGATTAAAAAGGAAGCAAGCAGCTTTCCATAGTCCTTTCTCTTTCATTTCTAACGGACCAATTTCATCTATTATGGTTAGATCGCAGTTCTGGAAATCAAGTATAGATTCTTCTGCTTTTTTCAACCCTTCCGGGATAAAATAATATTGACCCGCCTTTTCCCAATCCGGTTTTCTATCCAACCTTGCCAGTGCAAATAATTCTTCTGATTTAATATTAAATCCGTTATATCCTTTATGATCTTTGAATTCATAAAAAGCAGGGCTTAATAGTCCGTTTATCTTAGATCCTTTAGTTTTTAATGTGTCGCACATTTTCTGAAGGAAAGAGGTTTTTCCTGAATGGATTTTTCCTGTAAGAATATAGATGTTTTTATTATTAATATTGTATGAATTAGAATGTATCATTTAAAACCTATCTGGCACTGCTGGTTTGAAAATGAATTTTTAGCATAGTGAGCCAACTGAGTCAACCTGAGTTGTGCTGAGTCGGGGTAGGTTAGGGCGGCTTTTAGGAAGAATATTTTGACAACGAATTTTTCCTATGTTATAAATTTTATTTAATATTTTTTAAGTCTATGCTTGTAAAGAAGGAATGGGCATCGGAAGTAATAATTCAAAATTAAAGGAGATCATTTATGTCTGTCAAGAATATGAAAATCAAACATAAGCTGTTAAAAGAATATACTTATGAATTAAGCGAATTGTACAGAGGTTATGCCAATAGAACGCTTTATGTGAACCTTTCCGATAATACAATAAAGGAAAAACCTGTTTCAGAGAAGATGAAAGAGAAGTTCATCGGCGGCAAAGGATTTGGCTTGCGTTTGTTATGGGATGCTACAAAAGGTGATACTAAATGGGATGACCCTGAAAATGAAATCAACATTGCTGCAGGTCCAATCGGAGGTATTACACAATATTCAGGTTGCGGGAAATCTCTTGTCGTTTCAATTTCTCCTACTACTGATTCAATTATGGATTGTAATGTGGGCGGATATTTCGGGCCATTTTTGAAGTTTGCAGGATTTGATGCACTCGAAATTCAGGGGAAGGCTGAAAGAGATGTTATTGTTGTTATTGATGGAACGAAAGGAACAGTGAGAATAGAAGAAGCACCTGAAGAGGCTGTGGACAGCCATGTTTTAGCGGAACAACTGACTGAGATGTATGCTGACGATGAAAATGATAAGAGAAACGTTGCTGTAGTTTCATCCGGGAGAGCAGCAGAGTATGCATTGATAGGAATGCTGAATTTCAGTTGGTATGATGTAAGAAGAAAAACATGCAGGTTGAAACAAGCCGGAAGGGGTGGCATTGGGACAGTATTCAGGAATAAAAAAATCAAAGCTCTTGTAGCTAAATCGAGCGGAGTAAAAGGTGATATGAATCATGTTGTTGACATGGAAGCTATTAGAGAAAGAGGAAGAAATTTCAGCAGGGAAATGAGGGAACTTGATGATTCTCAAGCCCGGATGAAGAGAGTAGGAACTGCCCATCTTGTTGAAATAATGAATGATTATGATCTCCTCCCCACGCATAATTTTAAATTTGGCTCTCATCCCGAAGCGAAAAAAATTGATTCAAAAGTACTGGAACCAAAATTTAATCAGGATCTTCCTGATGGATGCTGGCTTGGCTGCGCGATGTCATGCTGTAAATCTGTAGATGGTTTCGAATTAAAAACAGGCCCTTATAAAGGACAAAAAGTCATTGTGGATGGACCTGAATATGAAACCGTTGGAGGTCTTGGCTCAAACTCTGGAATATTTGATCCTGATCATGTTATCGAATGTAATTTTTACTGTGATACATATGGAATTGATACTATTTCGTTCGGGACATCAACAGCTTTTGCAATGGAATGTTTTGAAAACGGCATTCTTAATGAGGAAAGAACAGGCGGATTAAAATTTAATTTCGGAAATTCCGATTCTGTGATGGAAGCACTTCACAAGATGGCAAGGGGAGAGGGTTTTGGTATTGTTTTGGGATCCGGAGTCAGGAAGATGAAGGAAAAATTCATTAAAGAATATGGCGCAGATCCAAAATTTCTCCAGGACATTGGAATGGAGAACAAGGGATTGGAATATTCTCAATATGTATCAAAGGAATCATTAGCACAGCAGGGCGGTTTTGCAATGACAAACAAAGGCCCTCAGCATGATGAAGCCTGGCTGATATTCATGGATATGGTCAACAAGCAGATTCCTACTTTTGAAAATAAAGCAGAAGCTTTACATTATTTTCCAATGTTTAGAACATGGTTCGGATTAATGGGATTATGCAAGCTGCCTTGGAATGATGTAGAGCCTGCAAATAATGTAGAGACAGATGAGCCTGCAAAGGTTCCTGAACATGTCGATAATTATGTGACTATTTTCAATGCTGTGACCGGTAAAAGTATAGACAAATACGAATTGATCAGGCAGTCAGAGCGAGTTTATAATTTTCAGAGGATATTTAACTTAAGAATGGGATTCGGGAAGAGGGAAAATGATGCTCAGCCTTACAGGGCTGCAGGTCCGGTAACTATTGAGGAATATGAATCAAGAAAAGATAGATATGACAACCATATGAAAGAGATTATCGGTGTTGAACCTGAAGGGAAAACCACTGAAGAAAAAATTGCCATTACTAGGAAGTACAGAGAGGATGTTTATGAAAAATTGCTCGATGCGGTTTATAAAAGAAGAGGCTGGACAAAGAACGGCATCCCTACAATCGAGCACTTGAAAGAACTTGGAATGGATTTACCTGAGCTTATTGAAGTTGTCAAACCCCATCTAGAAAAATGAAGTTAATTGAATCTATCCCAGCTGAAGAGTCTGCTGCTAAATATCTTTTTGTGACCATTTTCCATCAATGAGACACCACATTCTGCCTGAAGGATTCCTGTTTTGTAATTCAAGAGGAAGTCTATGCTGACGAACATTATCATACTATTAAAACAGGCTGAATTGACATGAAAGAACATCTCTCTGAATCTATTTTAAAATATTATAGTAACAGATATATATTAATGTCAACGTGACTGCCAGTCTGTGATTCTTTTATTTGACTTATAATACTTTATTAGATATTTTTATGCTTTGATATTAAATAAAAAATGGTAATTATGAGCTAAAAATGTCTGGTACAGAAGAAATAGTTTTTAAACACATTGCAATTGAAGGAGTATTGAAAGCGGGCAAGACAAAGTTTTCAAATATTTTAGCTAAGAAAATAGGAGGAAGGGTTATACTAGATAGATTTGAAAACCCTTATATTAAAGATTTCTATGAAGAAAAAGAAGGAGCCTCATTTCTTGCTCAGCTTGTTTTTTTAGTAAACAGATATCACCAGCAGTCCAGTCTTGTACAGAGAGGCTTATTTGAAGATAAAATAATATGCGATTATCTGTTTGAAAAAGATAAAATATATGCATATCAAACACTTGCTGATGAGGAACTTATTGTATATGAAAAAATATACAGCATATTCTCCGAAAGAATTGCCAGACCTGATTTAGTTGTTTTTCTCCAGATATCTTTACCTGCTCTATTGAGAAGAATTGATAAAGAAGGTTCCCTTATGGATAAAAACATTTCAGAAAAATATTTAGAGGATATTCTTGAGGCCTTTGACTATTTTTTCTTTAACTACAAGGCTGCGCCTCTTCTTGTAATAAGAGCAGATGACTTGGATTTTAATAACGAAGAGCATATGGATGACCTTGTGGACAAGATTAAAAAAATGAAGAAAAGTCCTTTGTTTTATGTTCCTCTTGGAGTATCAGATAAGGAACTTAGGAAAAAATCATAGACTGTTACTGGAAAATAAACATAAATTGACTTTACCTCAATCTCAATATTAGAGGTGAGATGGGGAGAGAGGACAAAATGCCTGATAAAAAAATCCAAAAAATAACCATTCCTTCTCTTAAAGAAAAGAAAAAGAGGGGAGAAAAAATTATTGCTCTTACAGCCTATGATTTTCCCACAGCGAAAATCGTTGATGAAGAAGGAGTAGACTTAATCCTAATAGGAGACTCATTGGGGATGGTAGTCCTTGGATATGAGAACACTATCCCTGTGACAATGGACGAAATGATTCATCATACCAAAGCTGTGGCGAGGGCTTCTAGGAGAGCTTTGCTTGTTGGAGATATGCCCTATTTTTCCTTCCACTTGTCTGTTGAAGAATCTATTTGTAATGCCTCTCGATTTCTTAAAGAGGCTGGAGCAAAAGCTGTCAAGATCGAAGGAGCAACAAAGAAAAGATTGAAACTGGTTGAGAGTTTAGTAGAAGCTGAAATCCCGGTAATGGGGCATATCGGATTAACCCCACAATCAATAAATCGGTTAGGACAGTTCAGAGTAAGGGGAAAAACTATCGAGGAAGCAAAAAAAATTGTTATGAATGCTCAGGATCTTGAAAAAGCAGGGGCCTTTTCATTGGTTTTAGAGTGTATCCCTGCAGAGTTGTCTAGGATTATTACCGAAAAAATTAACATTCCTACAATTGGAATAGGCGCAGGGCCTTATTGTGACGGTCAGATCCTTGTTTTCCATGACCTTGTTGGGTATTCGAATGGGTATTTTCCTAAGTTTGTTAAAAAATATGCAAATCTTCATGAGATTATCAGTAAAGCTGTAAGGGAATATATTAATGATGTAAGGAAAAAAGAATTCCCGGATGATCTTCACTCTTATCATCTAAAGTCGGATAAGATTCTGGATGAACTGTTAAAATCAGTTAAAAGAAATATGAAGAGTTGAAAAATATAAGGAATCTGAAACAGGAGTTTATAATAAAAAAACTATAAAAATGAAAATTATAACTGATATTTCCAAAATGAAGGTTGAGATAAAGAGCTTAAAATCTAAAGGAAAGATTATAGGCCTTGTTCCTACTATGGGATATTTACATGAGGGCCATTTAAGTTTGGTGAGAGAGTCTATAAAAAAGACAGACTGCACTGTAGTTTCTATATTTGTAAACCCGGCTCAATTCGGGCTAAGAGAGGATTTCAAAGAGTACCCCAGGGATTTGAACCAGGATTATGAAATTTTAAAAAAGGAAGGAGTGGATTATATATTCTATCCCGGGGATAGCGAGATGTACCCAATGGGACATAAGACTTATATTGAGGTTCATGGTTTGCAGGATAGGCTATGTGGTTTTTCAAGACATGGCCATTTCAGGGGAGTTTGTACAGTCGTCTTGAAACTTTTTAATATTATAAGTCCAGATATTTCTTTTTTTGGCCAGAAAGATGCCCAGCAGGCCATCATCCTGGAAAAAATGGTTCTCGATATTAATTTAGATGTAAAAATTAATGTCCTTCCCATTATAAGGGATAAAAATGGATTAGCTTTAAGCTCACGCAACTCTTACCTAACTCAAGAGGAGAGAAATGCAGCACTTTCTTTATCCAGGAGTCTGAAGCAGGCACGTCAGATGATAGAATCGGGTGAGAGGAAAACGGAAGAAATTATACAAAAAATGAAAGAAACCATAGAGTCTGAGTCTTTTACAAGAATAGATTATGTTGAAATTGTAGATTTAGAAGAGCTTAATCCGATCGATAGAATAGATAAAAAAGCTTTGATTGCAATTGCTGTATATGTAGGCAAGATCAGGCTTATTGATAATATTATTGTTAAAATTAAGGAGTAAAATGCTGTGAAAAGAATAATGTTAAAAACAAAGATCCATCGTGCGACGGTAACAGAAACAAATATCAATTATGAAGGAAGCTTAACACTGGATGAAATGTTGATGAAAGAAGCAGGTATGTTCTCTTTTGAACAGGTTCATGTGTACAATATTTCTAACGGGGAAAGGTTTGTAACCTACCTGATTAAAGGCGAAAAGGATTCTGGAGTTGTTGGAATAAATGGGGCAGCTGCCCATAAAGCCCGAAAGGGAGACAAGTTGATAATAGCATCTTATGCTATGATGGATGAGGAAGAAATCGAGTTTTTTATGCCGAAAATAGTAATTGTTGATAAGAATAACAGGATTAAAAGCGTAGAATAATCATTATTCTACATGATAATTAGGGGCTTCTTTTGTGATTATAACATCATGGACGTGGCTTTCTTTGATTCCAGCCGAAGTAGTTTTTATGAATTTCGCATTTTTTTGTAATTTTTGGATGGTTCTACATCCTGCATATCCCATTCCTGCTTTTAGTCCTCCGACCATCATCTGTAAGATATTGACAACACTTCCATTATAAGGAACTCTTCCTACTATTCCCTCAGGAACAAGCTTGGCGTCTGATGAAAGAGAATCCTGGAAATATCTATCCCGGCTTCCTTCACGCATGGCTTCAATAGACCCCATTCCCCGGTAGGTTTTATATGAACGGCCCTGATAGATAACTACTTCTCCAGGGGATTCATCGGTTCCTGCAAGGAGATTTCCGAGCATAACAGAGCTTGCACCAGCGACGATGGCTTTAGTTATATCCCCGGAGTATTTTATTCCTCCATCTGCGATAAGAGGAATATTTTTTTGATAAGTTACTTTAAAAACATCTGCAATTGCTGTAATTTGAGGCATTCCGGCTCCGGAGATAACTCTTGTTGTGCAGATTGACCCTGGGCCTACCCCAACTTTTACGGCATCTATACCCAATTCGATAAGGTCTTGAGCTGCTTCAACTGTTGCAATGTTTCCTGCGATTAGTTCCTGGGATGGGAATTCTTTTTTCAGCATCTTTATTGTATCCATTACTTTTTTAGAATGGCCGTGAGCTGTGTCGACTATCAGGACATCTGCTTTTGCATTTATTAAAGCTTTTGCTCTATTCAGTGTTTCTTCGGCCACACCGATAGCTGCTCCGACTCTCAAGCGGCCGTAGTTGTCTTTGGAAGAATACGGGTATTGAATTCTTTTAAGGACATCTTTATAAGTTATCAATCCTTTAAGCTGAAAATATTCGTCGACCATAAGGATTTTTTCTATTTTGTGTTTATGGAAGAGTTTTTCTGCTTCTTCGAGGGAAGTTCCTAATGGAACAGTAATGAGACTCTTTGTCATAACCTTTTCTATAGGGATGTTCAAACGGGTTTCGAACCTGATATCCCGGTTTGTCAGTATGCCTACGAGTTTATTATTCTGATCGGTAATAGGAAGACCGGAAATTTTATATTTTTTCATGGCTTCTTTAGCCTCGAAAATCTTGTTTCGCGGTCTCATGGTTATTGGATCGACAATCATCCCACTTTCATGACGTTTGACTTTGTCTACTTCCTCAGCTTGTTTTTCTATGGGCATGTTACGGTGGATTATCCCGATCCCTCCTTGTTGAGCTAAAGCAATGGCCATTTTTGACTCTGTGACCGTATCCATTGCAGCACTTATAATAGGGATAAAGAGAGAAATATTCCGGCTAAACTTCGTGGAAACATCTGCCTCGGCGGGGATCACACTGGTTTTTGTCGGGAGAATAAGAACATCATCAAAAGTCAACCCTTCCTTCATATTTTGATTAAACATCTTGCCCCCCTTTATTTTCTCCTTTTTTTCTTCTTTCTCTTTTTTGGTATTAATGATCTTGCTTGTTTTCCTCTTTGAACGGGTACATTTTGAGGATGTTGATAATATATTGGATGTTCTTTTCTCTCCGGAATTTCTTCTTCTACAACTGGTTGAAGAAGGAAAAGATATCGGATTGTCTCGTCCTCAATTCTGTCCATCATTGATTGAAACATGTCATAACTTTCTTTTTTATATTCAACCAACGGGTCTCTCTGTCCATAACCGCGAAGGCCGATACCTTCTTTCAAATAGTCCATAGCTAGAAGGTGGTCTTTCCACTGAGAGTCTATGATTTGAAGCATGATCATTCCTTCAAATTCTCTCATGCGTTCTGAAGTAATTATGCTTTCTTTCTCTTCGTATATATGTCTTAAAGTTTTAAGTAATAATTCTCTTAATTCGTCAAAGTTTATTGTATCCCAGCCAATTCGAAGATCTTCAACATCCAAGCCGAATTGAGCTCCGATTGCCTTTTTAAATCCCTCGATGTCCCAGTCTTCTGGAGATTTTTCCTTTCCTGTGTGGTTTTCCATTATCCAGTCAACAAGAGTGACAATAAGTTTATCAACATATTTCTTTTTATTTTCTCCTTGAAGTATATCCCTCCTTAGCTTGTAGATTGATTCCCTCTGCTTGTTCATCACGTCATCATATTCCAGCAAGTGTTTTCGTATGGAGAAATTTTGGCCTTCGACCTGTTTTTGGGCTCTTTCGATAGCTTTGCTGACCATCTTATGTTCAATAGGAACTCCTTCCTGCATACCAATCCGTGCCATAAGCCCTGATATCCTTTCACTTCCGAATATACGCATCAGGTTATCTTCTAAAGACAAATAAAAGTGGGAAGAACCCGGATCTCCTTGTCTGCCTGACCTTCCTCTTAACTGATTATCGATTCTTCGAGCTTCATGCCTTTCTGTACCGATTATATGTAGTCCTTTAAGTTCGATGACTTTATCATGCTCGACTTCTGTGATTTTTTGTGCTTCAGAAATAGCTTCCCTTTTTATATCTTCTGTGGTCTCTGTGAAATTAATTCCTCTTTTCTTTAGATTCTCACGGGCTAAATATTCAGGATTTCCTCCTAGAAGAATGTCTACTCCTCGTCCTGCCATATTGGTTGCAATGGTTGTACCTTCGATTCTTCCTGCCTGTGCAATGATTGTTGCTTCCTGCTCATGATATTTTGCGTTTAAAACAACATGTTTGATTCTTTTCTTTCTCAATAGAGAACTGAGAATCTCCGAGTTTTCAATGGAGATTGTCCCTACAAGAACAGGGCGCCCTTTGTTTTTATTTTCAATGATTTCATCAACAACAGCTTTCCATTTTTCTTTTGCAGTGCGGTATATTACGTCAGGGTATTCGTTCCGTATTAGAGGTTTATTTGTAGGCATTTCCGCTACATCCAAGTTGTAAATGGATTGGAATTCTTGTGCTTCTGTTACTGCTGTACCTGTCATTCCGGCAAGTTTCTCGTACATTCGGAAATAATTCTGAAATGTAACAGAAGCCAGTGTCTGATATTCTTCTTCTATACGCACTTTTTCTTTTGCTTCCAATGCCTGGTGGAGTCCATCGCTGTACCGTCTTCCGGGCATTAATCGGCCAGTAAATTCATCTACGATAATTACTTTGCCCTCTTTTACCATGTAATCTACATCTCTTTTGAAGAGATGATGAGCTTTTAATGCCTGGTTAATGGAATGAATTAAGTCCATATGAGAAAGATCATACAGATTTTTTACATTGAGAAATTTTTCGGATTCTGCAACTCCCTCTTCTGTTAGAACGACTGTCCTTGTTTTTTCATCGACTTGAAAGTTTTTATCTTTATGTAGCCGCCTGACAAGATTATCAACTTTATAGTAAATAGCTGTCGATTCTTCGGTTGGGCCTGATATTATGAGTGGAGTTCTTGCTTCATCGATGAGAATGCTGTCAACTTCATCAACAATGGCATAATGATGCTTTCTCTGAAAAAGGTCAGAGAGACGAAATTTCATATTGTCTCGGAGATAATCAAATCCGAATTCGTTATTTGTGCCATATGTAATGTCTACTCTGTATGCTTCTTTTCTTTCAAGTTCTCCCATTTCATGCTGGATTGTCCCTACTTCAAGACCGAGAAAATTAAAAATTGGGCCCATCCATTCCGTATCTCTCTTTGCCAGGTAATCATTAACCGTTACGATGTGAACGCCTTTTCCTTCAAGTGCATTCAGATAAGCAGGAAGAGTTGCGACCAGAGTTTTTCCTTCACCTGTTTTCATCTCAGCTATTTTCCCTTGATGAAGAACAACGCCGCCCATGAGCTGAACATCAAAATGACGCATGTTCACGGTTCTTATAGACACTTCACGTACAACCGCAAATGCCTCAATAAGCAGATCTTCCAGGCTTGCCCCCTGATTGAGCTTTTCCTTGAAATACGGGGTCTTTTCGCTCAGCTGGCTGTTTGTGAGCTTTTTGATTCGGCTTTCATATTCGTTGATGGCAGAAGCATATGGTCGAAGTTTTTTCAGGTCTCTCTCATTTTTAGTCCCGAAGATTTTTCGGATCAGCCACTTGAACATTTGAATAATTTGTAGCAGAAACCCCTGAAGTTGTCAATCAGCATTGCTATTTACTCCCATGTTTATGGTTTCAAGAAGTATGCTGGCAGTCTTGGGCCCTGTTAATTTAGCAAGTTCCCCTAAAGGAGCTTTTTTGATCTCTGTGATGCCTTTATATTTGTCCAGAAGCAAAGCCTTTCTTTTTTTTCCAATACCTGGGATGTTATCGAGAAATGAGGAAAAGCTCTTTTTCTTCCTCTGCTGTCTGTGAAAAGAGATGGCAAAACGGTGGGCTTCGTCTCTTACTCTCTGAATGAGTTTTAATGCCGGAGAAGTTCTGTCCAGTCTAATTCCTGTTATGAAGTGTGGAGTAAAAATGATTTCTTCTTTTTTTGCTAGTGAGATTACAGGTGTATTTTCCAACCCGAGTTTATTTAATGTTTTTATTGCTGTATTGAGCTGCCCTTTTCCTCCATCCACTAGAATTAAGTCAGGTAACTCTCTTTTTTCGGTAGAGAGCAGCCTTGTGTACCTTCTTTGGATAACCTCTCGAATGCATGCCACATCATCAGGTGTTTTGACTGTTTTTATCTTATATTTTCGGTACTTATTTTTTCTGGGTTTTCCATATTCAAACACAACGAGTGAACCTACGGATTCTTTTCCTCCTGTGCTGGAGATGTCAAACCCATCGATATGCAAAGGTAAACTCTTTAAGCTTAGAATATTCTTTAACTCCATAAGCGGTGAAAATTGTTCGATATTTTTTTCGAGAAGATGTTCTGCATTTCTGTTCGCAAGTTCCACCAGTTTTTTATTTTTTCCCTTAATAGGAATGATAATTTCGATTTTTTTGCCTTTAAGATTCCTAAGTTCTTTTGAGAGCCGATCTTTTTCTGTAGGTAGAAAAGGCAAAAGAATTTTATCAGGCAGATCTTTACGGTTTTTATAAAATCTTAGTATTTGTGTAAAGAGAGTTTCTCTATCTGAAGATCCTTCGGCCCTGTGGGTAAAAAGAATTTCAGATTCGACAACTTTACCTTCTCTCATAAGGAAAACATTCAGGTATATGTTATCTTTCTCTCTGTAAAAGCCAAAAATGTCTTTGTTTTCCATTTTTACAGATATGAATTTAGGCTTATCCTTCATATGATGTATCATAAGGATAAGATCTCTCAAATACGCGGCATGTTCGAATTTCTGTCTATCAGAAACCTGCTGCATTTTTTCTTCTAAGGTATTGATCAATCTATCTGTTTTTCCTTCAAGGAATAGAATAGCGTTATTCACTTTCTCTCTATAATCTGATGCTGTGATATTTCCAGTGCAAGGGGCTGAGCATAGTTTTAAGTCAAACTCAAGGCAGGGTCTTTTTCTTTTGCCAGGGATCGCTTCTTTACAGCTTCTTATTCCAAAATACTTATTGATGAGAAGGATAGTTTTTCGTGCCTGATTAGACGGATAGAATGGGCCAAAGTATCTTGCTCTGTCCGGTTTTACTTTTCGGATGAAGTATATACCTGGAAATTTTTCATTTAAAGTTAGCTTTAAGTAAGGGAAACTTTTATCATCCTTGGATCTTAAGTTGAATTTTGGCTGGTACTGCTGAATAAAATTATTCTCTAGAAAAGATGCCTCTTTTTCAGTATCAGTTAGAAGGTAATCGATTTCTTTGGTCTTAGAGATTATCTTGTTTACTTTTGAATCAGATGTAGTGAGAAAATACGAGCCGACTCTCTCCTTTAAAGAACGGGTTTTTCCTATATAAATAGTATTCCCATTAATGTCTTTAAAAAA
>AWNV01000048.1 GCA_000493965.1 Candidatus Aminicenans sakinawicola JGI OTU-1 | reverse complement strand
CGTTCTCTCCGGATGACGCTGAAGATATACCCTGCCCATGGCAGGGATTGTTATTCAAGAAACACGCCAAAAGGGTTAGCTGCCTTGTATTCCCCTGTAAGCAGCTAAGCTAGGCTTTAGGCAGAAGTTAGAAGATGTAAATTGCTGTTATGTGAAGTCAGGAGTCCTTTTTGCTCCGATCGACCAGTATTTCCCGGTCATCTCTTGGATAAGTTCCATCTTTATTATATTACTTGCGCCAGAAGAAGGTCGCTTTGACCATGAAGGTCCTGTTGGTAATTACATTGTTCCCGGGGCCGATGAGACGGCCGTCGTTGTATACAAAATAGAGATTGCTTTCAGGTAAATAAATCCATCTTAATAGAATGTTGCTGATAATCTTCTCTCTTCCTTCATTGTAGTATTTGTCGTCGTTCAACTGTATATAGGCTTTCAGATAGAGCTCCGTGGAAAAGAAATAAAATGTGCGGAGTCCCAGGGTATTGGTATGAAACGTTCCCCCGGGAAGATTGACATAATTGTGTGAGTAGTCAATCTCCATCCTGAGCCGACGGATCTTGGTGATGGTGCCGTCTACACCAAGACTCATGTTGTGGCCCGTGTAGTAATTCCCGTAATTTACATTGATTCCCCCGGCAATGGAACGGCTCTTGTCACTTTCTATGCTCATGGAATAGTCGTACCCCGAGTAGGTTCCAGCAGGGATGAGAAATCCATCCCGAACTTCCCAGTTGTAATCAATAAACTCATTGTTTTTGTTGACATCGAAACTGTATCGGGCACTGCTCTGAAATTCAATGGAAAAGGATGCCCCGATTTTACTGTCCAGCATTCTGCTGTGATGATCGGAACGGTAATCACCCGATATCTGATACCCGAACTTCCGGATAGCCGATGGTTGAGCCGGCCGGGGGGAATATTCCAGAGAGGCATTGGTAAGACGGTAGTCCGTACGGCGGTTAAATCCCATCTCTGGATTGAATAATACACCTACATCCTGGTGGGAGGTTGAAAACTGCCACAGATCGCTGTTGTAGTCCAGGCTGAGTTTGCCGGCGAGGTTCTGTTGGTTCATATTCAGAATCTGGCCATCCTTCTCCTGCCTTAGTCCGAAGGTACCGGCGAGATAGCCGGAAACGGTAAAATAATCACTCAACGGGAACAAACCATCCAACCCCACGGAACGATTATAGTGGTCCGATTTGGTTTCTTCCTTGTTCAACAGCATTAATCCGATACTGCCCCGTGAAAGGATGTCTCTGCTGAGCCGGAAAACAGTAAAATGGATCGGATTGACATGGAGTGTATCCTCTTCATCCTCGTAGGAGACCTCATCTGTATAAATATGCATCAGACCGATGCGGTACTGGCCGATCTTGCCCACCATCTTGGCTCCGCCGAGTATACGTGCCTCATGACTGTCGACCAGGCCCAGCCGGCGGCTGTAAAAGAGATTCATATCCGAACTGCCGCCATGCCAGTGTCCTCCTCCTCCTCCTCCTCCGAATGCAAAAGTTTCCGCACCTTCAAGGAAGAAATCCCGCTTTTCAGGATAGTACAGAGAGAACCGGGTTAAATTGACCTGTTCCTGGTCGGCCTCTACCTGGGCGAAATCGGTGTTCACCGTGAGATCCAGAGCTAGGTTGGGTGTGATGGCGATTTTGGTATCCAGGCCGAGGTCAATCAGTCCGTCGGTTTTAAAATCAGTACCAGAGTCATTTTCCAGACCCCCCAAGAAATAGGGCCTGAGTTCCAGATTTCCGCCCATTTTCAGGTTGGTCAGATTCTCCAGTGTCCCTGCTTCGGAGAGGCGGAATAATCCGGTGTGTCCCAGATCCCGGGGAATCAGCTGCCAGAAGACATGTTCATTCTTCCGGCGGATCATGCGCGCGAAGTTAATGCCCCATACCGACAGATCCTGCTCTTTGAACCGCAGGGTTTTCCAGGGGATGGCAATTTCGAGAAACCATCCCTCTTCGGTTACACGGGCTTTACATTTCCATACACCGTCCCATGCAGGATTATAGTCACGCCCTTCATTGGCCAGTACGGCCTCCCTTTTGGAACCGTAGGCATTGGTGATAAAGTAATAGCCGCTGCGCTTATCGTGATAGGTGTCCAGTATCATTTCAAAGTAGTCGTCATCATCTACAATGGCATCACGCCGCATCTCCCGGGCGATAATTTTATCGGGTTCTTTATCGAAGCATTTGATTCCAAAGTAGAGATATTTTTTATCATAGAGCACAGCTACTTCGGTCCTTTCACTGGCCGGTTCTCCTTCGTCGGGTTCACGCTGTTTGAAATCTCCCTGGAATGCGGCTGTTTGCCATACAGCATCATCCAGACGGCCGTCGATCACTACCTTCTCCTCAATCGGGACTGCAGGCATGACTCTCTTGCCATCCTGATTTATCAGCATAGTTGAATTGGTTTTCGATTTGTTATCAGAATTTGAACCCCAAACATGGGTGATGGATAGGACGAGTAGAGCTGTAAAAAATATACAATGCAGGTTTCTGTTGGCGTGTTGAAGAGATAGAAATTTCTTTTTTTGTTCATAACGATTTTCTCTAAATTTCATCAAGTTTTCACTCTCTGAGCTGCTTCATTAACAATACTACACAGAACAAACATATCAAGTCAACGAGAAGTCCGCAGGAAACAGAGAATTTCATAGAATTGGCCTGTATAAAGCGTATTAAGAGTAGAGATCACCCCTTAATCGCTGATCTAGGACTTCGGACTTTCATACATATTCTGATCTTTCCTAATATGCCATATTAAGCTGAGGCTGAGCTTGGGGAGGAGGTGGTCGCTCTGCCTTAAAAGTCAGCTTAAGGTGATTTATGATCCTGTCAATTACTTTATGACCTTCTATAAATAAGATGATTTTCATTCTGCCACCACATTGAGGACAAAGGATCAGATCCTTCATGTCCGCCATTTTTTTCAGGTACCCAAGCGCATCCTGCTCTGTCGTTGTGTACCAAACAACAACAATATAGTATTCTCTTTGCACAAAGCCAACTGAATAATTTCTGAATTTAGAGTAAGAGTATATTCCGATGAAAGCTCTGATTTTCATGGGAAGGTCTATTGGCTTTTTTTATAGCTGATCGAAAGGCCGGCACCCCGGTCGTCGACAGTGGTTTTCAGGTTGGGAAGGCTGTACAGATAATCAAGATAGCTGCCGCTGCGGCCTCCACCCCGTAGCCCCCTCCTCCTCGACGACATGTTGTGAGTGGTATAGCAGCCGCCGACTTCCAGCTTGGGAAGAAGCGCGATCAGATAGTTTTTGTACCAGTGTTTGTCTGCATCGCTGAATACGAAGTCGAACGGCCCTTCGAGGGCGGGAACGATCTCGTGGGCGTCTCCGAGGCGGGCGTCGATGAACTCGGAAAGCCCTGCCGCTTCGAAATTCTCCAGGGCTTCTCTGTACCGTCCCTCATCGATTTCGATGGTGATCAGTTTGCCCCCTGTCTTGCTCAGCGCCCAGGCGATCCATATAGTGGAATGTCCGGTGGATGTCCCGATCTCGACCGCGCGGGTGTATTTATTCTTGATTATGATGTCGTGGAGGGTCCGGCCGTCAACGGCCGGCACGTTCATATCGCCCCATCTCCAGTCGTGGGTGTCCAGAAATTTCTTGACCCGGATGTCAAGATCCTCGGTTTCAGCCATCACTGTAGTGCTAAAAAACGGGATGGCTTCAACTAAAAAAAATGTCAATAACAGGAGTGGAATAAATTCCCGCACAAACTTCAGCATGTTTATCTCCTTACGAATGATTCCGTTCACGTTCATATCATTAGACGCCTAGAGTTCAAAAATCTTCCCTGTCCTTCGTATGATCATTAGAATTTAATCCTATGGTAGACTCATGTTAAGTATCACGCATGTCTAAATAAAAGCGGGATACCTTAAGTTTGTTTCCCCCCGATCAACCAATCGCAGATGCATTCGATGGCTTCTATAACATTCCCACAGTTTCTTTTTAGGAAGTCTTCCTCTAAAGGTGTATTATCCAGACGGGATTCGAGCACTTCGATGGCTGCTTTGCCGTTAAAATCGACATAGGCAAGGCGTGCTGTCAGTTCTTCTGGACTGCGTCCAAAATCGCCACCCGGGAGGATGGCGACACCAGTATCTTCCAGCAAGCGACGAAACATTTCCGTACTGTTTTGGATGCCGCACCCGTCCCCAGTCCTTGTGCTTTCTCTATAATAAAAAGCTTTTAACAAGAAAGCTCTGAGGGATAATCTCAAAAGTTGCTGGAAGCTTTCCTATAAGTTCCCCATCCGCTTCTATTAAGACATCTTTTTCACTGCTTTCAGGAGTAATCTCTATTTTTTTTCCACGAATCAATGATACTTTAGGATGTGAAAGATGTGATCCAGAATATATTTTCAAGATATTTCTACAAAATTCTAAAAGCTTCATTGACTCTACCAGGACAACATCAAAAAGCCCATCATCCAACTTTGCATACGGAGCTATTTTCATGCCCTTGCCAAAAATCTTTCCGTTTGAAATAGCTCCAATCAGATATTCGTTAAAAGGAATTTGCATGTTATCGATTTTTATTCTGACTCTTTTACTTTTATAAGTGATAAGAGTAGTCACTGCGCTTCTTAAGTAAGATGAAGTTTTTCGTTTTGCCATTTTCAGGTTCATTTTGTTTAAAACTTCACCACCTATACCAAAATCAGCAATATTAAGAAAGAATCTTTCATGCTTTTTATTGGAATAATCCCTGAATCTTATTTTTCCTATATCTATCATGGAAGAAGAGGCTTGAGTAATAACTCTCAATGCATTTTTAAGCCCGGATGGTATATTAAGACTCCTGCTGAAATCACAACCTGTTCCAGAAGGCACAATCCCTAAAGCCACCTTCGGGTTTATGATCTTTTTGTTTTCAAAGAAGCCGTTTGAAATCTCATTCATCGTCCCATCTCCACCGACTCCAACAATCAACTCTGAGCCTTCCTTTATCGCAGCTCTAGAAATTTCAGCAGCTTGAAAGGGTTTTTCAGTAAACTCGTATTTAAATTCTTTTAGGAAAAATTTTAAAGCCTCTTTTATATGTTCCCATCTTTTTTTAGTACGGCCTCGATCAGATTCAGGATTGACGATAACTTGTGTTTTTACGAACACCTATAACTCCTTAATTTTTTAATGTGGTGTTTTAAATTGATAAGAATTTCGTTTTTTCGCTTGTCTTGACTTAGCACTAATTTCATCAAATATCATCTTTCCAACATCAATCATTGATTATAATATAGGAATAAACCCATTTTATCAATCGTTCATCACGGTAATCCATACTTTAGGTTGACGAGAGAGGGGACATCGTATTAAATTCCTCAATAAGATTTTAGTTAAAAAAAGGAGGGAAATAAGAATTAATTTAAAATATATCAGTGAATTGCATAGATCTGACCCTATTCTTTCCTATTCTTTCCTAAGTTAACATTATCGTGAGAAAGAAGGTATAGTAATAAGGATGAAGGATGAAGCAGCACTTGTGGATAAGGCTCTGGATGGTGATGAGTCTGCATTTGAACAGCTGCTGCATCCTTATCGGAATGGAATGTTAAATATAGCGTATCAAATGACAGGAAATACAGAAGAGGCCAGAGATATCTGTCAGACAGCAATGATCAAAATTTTTAAACACCTGAAAAGATTCCGGCCGGGTAAAAATTTAAAAAACTGGCTCTATAAAATAGTTAAGAATGTGGCCAATGATTTTTATCGAAAGAAAAAAAGGGATGAGAGGCTGAAGGAAGAGCATAAAAAGATGGGGGTATCTGCCGGATATTCTCCTGAAAAAGATTTTTTAAATCGCGAAATAAGAGAAAAGATCGAGGCATGTTTAAAGTATTTGAGCCCCAGGGAGAAGATGGTTTTTCTACTGCGGGATGCAGAAGGATTTTCCATTAAGGAAACAGCCAGGGTTATGGGAAGCTCTTCCCAGAGTGTGCGGACCCATCTTTGCCGTGCCCGGCGTAAGCTTAGGCTGGAGTTTGAAAAAATCTATCCCAAAGGGAGGTGGAGTAATGAAGTGTAAGAAGATTAAGCGCTTGCTGCCCCTCTATGCAGGGAACGACTTGAGTTTGAGAATAGCTTCAGCAGTGAAATCTCATCTCAGCAGCTGCCCGGAGTGCCGGCGGGAATATAAGGTTTACATCCAATCGCTGCAGGAAATTAAAGAATGGCTGAAATCTGAGAGAATAGATTGGGATGAGGCAGAATGGCAGCAGTCGGTGAAGAGAGCAGCCGCCGGAAAAATTACTCAAAAGAAGACACTTGCTCCCTGGCCGTTTAAACCGGTTTGGGCACTTGGCTTTATGACTGTAATATTAATTGTAATTTCTATTTTCTGGCTCTGGCCCTCTTTGTTTAGAGAAAGGTCGGGCCTGCAGCCTGATGCGGCTGTAATAAAACAAACATCATCCCAGGAAGTTGTGGAAATGACTCTGGTATCAAGAGAAACCGGCTTTAAGGTCAAATGGTTTTTAAATAAAAATTTTAATTTAGAGGAGGAAACCGAATGAAAAAATCGATCATAGGGCTTTTAATTATTTTCCTATTTTTGGGATTTAGCACAAGCCTTTATGCTTCCCAGCAGAGGCTCACAAGACCTGAAATGAAAAAGGTGATAGTTGAGGTCAAATATATTAATGCTAATCGGGCTTGGGGTGTATTAAGAAAGTTTATGAGTCCCCAAGGAGTGATAACCCAGCTTCCCGGTGATAATCGTCTTATTATCCAGGATACTCCCGAAATGGTAGATAAGCTAGTTTCCATACTCAAGGAGTTGGATGTAAAAAAGCAAGACCTCCAATTTGAGATTGAGCTGGTTTTAGGGACTATGAAAGAGAGCAGCACATCAAAGGAATTAATGTCTGATTATTTGATAAAAGAACTTCGAAGCCTGTTGAAATACAAATATTTTAAAAGATTAGATTTATCCTTGATCAAAGTTCAGGATAACAGCCGTTCACATCAAAGGTTAGGTGGAGAAGGGATGAGCTTTTCTTTAAACCTGAACCCCACTTATATCCAGGAGGGAAACAAGGATAATTTTAAAGTTGAGCTGATATTATCCCAGTCGAGAGGTTTTAATTCTGAAGGAGAAGAAAAATTTATTAAGTTAATAAGCACTGTTCTGACTATAAAGAGCGGAGACAAGTCTGTAGTGGGCGTATCCAAGCTCAATGGTGGCGATAAAGCTCTGATCCTGATTATAGAGGGCAAGGTAATAAAGTAATATAATTATCGTTAAGAACTTGCTAGATTACTAAAGGGAGAAGGCATCTTTCAAGTTGAATCTGATGGTATGGATAAAGCTGTGGACTCCACCGATAGACCGTCCCCATCTCCACTGCCAAGGTCGAGGGAATTAATAACCACATCAAGGTTATCAAACGCAGGGCCTATGGATACCGTGAACTGAATTACTTTATGCTAAAAATATTCAACCTGCATACTAAAAAGTATAGATTACCTTGATGAACCAAGCTTAAAGGCGTGTTTTTGGGCTCAAAAACGCCGTATTAAGGATAGAAAATACCTCTATTTAGAGGCTATCCTTTTTATTATGAATAAAATAGCATGGCCCGTCCCCAGTCCTACAAGAGACCAGACACAATAAATTTTACACTGCCGAGGGAATGTTTTTATAATAGATTATATTATATGTTTTTTTTCATCTTTAATAATTAGTTTTAATATACGATTATTTACTGACTTAATTCCTCTAATATCTTTTTTGTGTCTTTTTTGTTCCTCAATACTCAGATCTTCAGGGCTCGGGCAATCATTCAATAAATAGTTTTGTAGATTTAGTACTGTTTTCATTCCAATATAAAACATTTTCATTCGTGAATTAGATGTTTTTGGAATCCATAATTTAGACTTGTTCTTAGGATACTCAACAATCTTCTTCAACGATTTTTTTATTAATACTTTTCCTATCCGAGATGATTTAAAATATTTCTTAACATAGTTTGTATTATACATATTATTCAATTCAGAAAATTCCTTAGGGATTATAGGTTGATATATTTCTCTACAGGAACTGTCATAAGAAATACGCAATAAAGGTATTAATATTTTTTCTAATCCCTTCTCAATCTCAGCATAAAATCCAGGAAAATTTCTCAACCTCTTTTTTACCTTTGGGAAAGGCAAACCTAATCTTCTTGAAAACAAATAATCTGATGATACATTAACAAAATAGAATTGATTGATTACTAATCCAAAACAACTTGGTTGATGTCCAAAGAAAGGGAAATCCACTCCAAAAATATTTAAGCCATCTTGCTTTTCAAATGATTTGTATATTAATAACAATCTATCTTTTGCATTTATTCTTCTTTCTATATAAAAATTTGGCTTAATACCGAATATATTCTTATCTAAATAGTAAAATCCAAGCCATAAACCAATTCTGATTTTATCAAACCAACTTAGTAATATATCAAATGATTTTGCATTTATTGGTTTCTCATTTAAAACATCATCTATGATATATCTTGTCTTTTCCTCTAATTGAGAGAAATAATTATTACAATTTGAACAAGCAGGGAATTTTAATTGATCAAAAGAAAATATTCTTTCTCTTTCTAAGTGCCAATCCATTCCAAAACGCCCCTTTCTTTTCGGGTCACCTATTCTTTCAGAAGAGAGAAGCTAAATCAGGCTAAAAATATCTTGACAAATTTATGCATATTGCATAAGATCTTATGCATGGAGCATAAGGTTTTATGTTTACTACTAACCAACTTCAGATTTTAGCTGTTCTCATTAACCAACCTGATAAAGAGTATTATCTTAGTGAGCTGGGAGATATCTTATCCAAACATCCAGGTGTTTTTCAGCGGGGCATTAATTCACTGGAAAGACAAGGCGTCATAGAAAGTTATAAGAGGGGAAATCAACGGTTTTTTCAAATAAATAAGTCTTATGTGTTTTATGATGAGATTAAAAATATTGTTCAGAAAACCCAGGGAATAGAAGGCCTTTTAAAAAAACTAGTCAATAATATAGATTCGATTGATATGGCTTTTATTTATGGCACCTATGCAAAAGATAAAATGCGTATAGATTCTGATATTGATATTCTCATTCGAACAAAAAGTTTTGATATTGAAGATTATTTTCTGGAGGGGATAACAATAATAGAGCAAAAGGTGCAACGAGAAATCAATTATAAAATATATCTAAAAGAGGAGTTTAATAAAAAAAAGAAAATGAAGGATGCTTTTCTTGAAGAAGTATTATCCGACAAATATATTTTATTGAAAGGGAAAATATGATGAATTGGGCTAAATATCTTAACAAAGGTTTGATTAAAGAACAGAAATCAAATTTTAATCAGATAGGGAAACAAATTATACGTGCAGAAAAAGATTTATATACATTTAGCTTAGTTATAGATGCTGATCCTGAATGGGCTTCAACAATTGCTTATCAAGCAATGCTACGCGCTGGAAGAGCTTTATTGTATTCTTTTGGATTTCTTCCTGCAGATGGGCAGCAGCATAAAACTGTTGTTAAAATAACAGGTGAGATTTTAGGAGAAAAATATACCACAACAGTTAAAAAATTTGATAAATATCGCAAAAAAAGAAATATTTTTTTTTATGATTCTGAGGATGCACATAATTTTACAGAGGCTAAAATTGCGCAGAAAACAGCAAAAGAATTACTGAAGGAAATAAAAAAAAGGATAAAATCTTCAAATCCTCAGATGATATTCGATTGGTAAAGAATAATAAGCAGAAGATAAATAACAGGAATAGAGCATGATAGGAATTTATTTTTTTGTTCATGACAATCTACGCTCAATTTCATTAAATTATCACCCTCTGAGCTGCTACATCAACAATAATACAAAGAAAAAAAATATAAAGTCAATAAGAAATCCGCAGGAAACAGACGATCTCAGCGGTAGAGTCTATCCTCCTGCTGACTGTTTTCAGCCGGTATACTTAACTACTTCTAGTTCCCCATCTCCACTGCCAAGGTCGGGGGAATTAATAACCACATTAAGGTTATCAAACGCAGGGCCTATGGATACCGTGACCTGGATTACTTTATGCTAAAAATATACAACCTGCATACTAAAAAGTACGGATTACCGTGATGAACCAAGCTTAAAGGCGTGTTTTTGGGCTCAAAAACGCCGTATTAAGGATAGAAAATACCTCTATTTAGGTAATTACTCAATAACTTGTGGCAAGAGGGGCGGTACGAGAGCTCGAGGGCTTATTTTGATTGTCTGGCCAACATGAGCCATGAAATTCGGACACCGATGAATGGAATATTTGGAATGACGGAACTTGCTCTTGAGACCGACCTCACTTCTGAACAGAGAGAATTTATGGAAGCAGTTAAAGCATCTGCTGAAGCCCTCATGAATATTATCAACGATATCCTTGATTTTTCCAAGATTGAGGCAAGAAAGATTGAGATAGAGCTCATCAATTTTAAACTGAGAGACACGATACATGATATCATCTCGACCCTTGCCATACAGGCCAGTAAAAGGAATCTGGAACTGGCCTATCATATTCCCCAGGATTTACCGGATAAGGTGACCTCTGATCCGGGGAGGTTACGTCAGATATTGACAAACCTGATCGGCAATTCCATCAAATTCACTAAATCAGGGGAAGTTGCCATTTTTTTGAAAGAGGAGCAGCGGACAGAAAAAAGCACTTTTATTCACTTCACCGTCAAGGATACAGGCATCGGAATTCCTGAAGAAAAACAAAAAACAATATTTGATTCTTTTGCTCAGGTCGACAGTTCAATTACGCGCGGATACGGGGGAACTGGATTAGGATTGACTATTTCCGCTCAATTGGTCGAGCTCATGGGAGGGAAGATATGGGTTGAGAGCTCGCCTGGAAAGGGGAGTTCATTTCACTTCACGATTCCAATGTCCTTACAGGATGCTACAGAAGAAGAGATCGTGCCTGTGAAATATGAGGATATCGAGGACCTTCCTATCCTGGTGGTGGATGATAATGAAACGAACCGGCGCATACTCCAGGAAACACTTACCAATTGGAAAATGAAACCCACTTTGGCAGAGGATGGAAAAACGGCGCTTTTAGAGCTGGAAAAAGCTCATAGTGAGGGACGTTTGTTTTCCCTCATTATTCTCGATGCGCATATGCCGGAGATGGATGGTTTTACACTTGCCCAAAAAATTAGAGAAGATCGCCGATTTTCCGACAGCATTATAATAATGATCAGCTCTGCGGGAATACGTGGGGATGCCACCCTCAGCCGGAAACTGGGCATCTCTACTTATTTAACCAAGCCTATAAAACAATCTCTGCTTCTGGATGCAATCATGCTGACATTGGGAACCGGAACAGTTAAAAAGGATATTACATCTTTAATCACGCGACATACGCTTCGTAAGGCACATAGGCGATTTAATATTCTTTTGGCCGAGGACAATGTCATCAATCAAAAAATGGCAGTGCACATTCTGGAGAAGCATGGACATAAAGTCAAAATCGCCTCTGATGGAACTGAAGCAATCTCGGCCCTGGAAGGAAAGGCATTCGACCTGATTCTAATGGATGTGCAAATGCCCAAGATGGACGGATTTAAAGCGACAGGGATCATTCGTGAAAAAGAGAAGAAGTCCGGATCCCCCGGCATTCCGATAATCGCCATGACGGCTCATGCGATGAAGGGAGACAGAGAGCGCTGCATAGAGGCGGGAATGGATGACTACATTTCAAAGCCTATCAAGGCCGAGAATCTGTTGAAAATCATAGATCGCACGATGAACAGAATCGGTTGATCAGCCGGCTCAAGCAAAAGGCCATTCACTTCAATTCCAAACAACCTTATACCGTTTGATTATTCTGTATCCGGTAACCTCATCTTCGACCATGCTGTATGCTTTTCCATTCTTAAAGATGAGGGGATTGGCTGCTGTCCAAACCCTGGCGTAATAATATCCTTCCGGACTAAAGATGTCGAAGGCGGTCAGGATTTTATCCCCATCTTGTTTTGTCTCATTGGTGCAAATCCAGAGGCTTCCTTCATCATCGACGCGCATTCTCGTGACGATACTTTTCACTTCAGGCATCCTCATTTCCCTGACCGCTTTTGTAATCACACCGAAGGGATCATTATTACTATATTTCGCCCGGTATTCCTCTGCATCCTTATCCGTAAATAGAACCGGCTCATAGGGGCGGTCGATTTTCCTGAATATTTTTCCGGAAGGATTATAAACATTGATTGTATATCTATTGTTCACACAATGATAAAGCAAACCCCGGTCCTGGTCGCCGGCAAAAACGGAACGAGGCGCATCAGGTAAACTCGCATAATGTGTTCCACTCTCCGTGCGAACAATAAGAGGTTCCTCCATCGCAAACTCCCCGTAGGTTCGGATTTCTTTTCCATCAAAATCGATTTCTTTCATAATAAAAAAATTGAATTGTCTGATCCCTGAATTGGTTCTTTCACCAATGACATAGGATGAGTTTTTTACCAGAAAAATACCGGTTTGACCCTTCCGCCATTTAAAGCTTCCGATAAACCGGCCGGACGCATCAAAATAGCTTGTCCGGTTTGCATATTGATCAGCAACGATGAGTTTACTATCTTTTGTAACTGCCAGAATAGAAATCATCTGAAATTCACCCGGTCCCTGACCTTTTGCGCCGATTGTTTTGATAAATTTCCCATCCGGGTCGAAGACCTTGATGACTTGATCCCGGAATTCCATGACATACATATTTTCACTGTCATCGACAGCACGCAAATACGGCTGAAAAAGAAAAATGTTCCCATCTTCGTCTATTCCGTCAATGGAAAGATTTTCCGCAAAAGCGACTGTTTTCTCCGGATGAAGCGGAGTCTCCGTGTTATGCACATATTCAATGCCATCGATAATTTCAACAACGGCGTTTGATTCAGTGTGCTGACTTTTGCTGCAGGCCGGCCAAAATAAAACAAAAATAAGTGCCATTACAAAAAATGTTCTTTTCATCATTACCCCCAAAAAATATCTGAATATTTTAAAACAATGACCCAGGATTTAAAGAGATTTCCCCATTCTCATATTTAAGAACGATGAAAAACATTCACTCGTTTCAACTTGATTTATAGACTAGTTAAAACTGTAGACCTAGCGAGCAATTCAAGACTTTACATGATATCAAACTCATCATGAATTTGGTTATGGAAAGAACTCATTCAATTCTAATTGATACTTTATGACTTTCGGAAAAGGCATTCTTTGAACAAAATAGAGATGTCCCGCCCGGTCGACATGATCAAGTTTCATGGATTCAGGCAGCAAGTATGAGCACAGATACCGGCCGGAAGGATCAAAAATATCCAACGACCAATCCCTGATTTTGGTTTCGATGGAAAGAATCATGATCATATTGATAAATTGATAAGAATTTCGTTTTTTCGCTTGTCTTGACTTAGCACTAATTTCATCAAATATCATCTTTCCAACATCAATCATTGATTATAATATAGGAATAAACTCATTTTATCAATTAGAGAATCATAAGAAAAAGTGAATCAAAGTGAAAATCCTGGAATAAGGCCAAGACAGAATATTCTTCACCCTTAATTATTGGAATCACAAATTTCTACTCTAATATAGATATTCCATCCTCTCCCCAGGCGCTCTGTCTCAGTATTGCACTTGCTATACCTATAAAAGTTTCTCATCTGGCACACTCTATATTAATAATCTAGTTACTCATTATTGTGATGAACCAAGCTTAAAGGCGTGTTTTTGGGCTCAAAAACGCCGTATTAAGGATAGAGAATACCTCTATTTAGAGGCTATCCTTTTTATTATGAATAAAATAGCATGGCCCGTCCCCAGTCCTACAAAATTCTGAACATCCGCTTCAATGTCTGATCGTTTAAAATCTCCTACTATATTTTCAAAGCATTAAAGAATGCAAAAAGTTTGATATTTGCCATAGAAAACATTACATGCAGATACAGAATGCACCTTAAAGAAGCCCTTTTTCTGTACAGACATTGGGGAGAGTCTCATGAATAATTTTTATAAAGAATTTTAGATATTTTATGTGGTAGAATAAAGTTTCTAATTTTGTATCATTCAATTCGATTTCGTATTGGAATTCGGCGAATTGATACGTAATTTTACCTGGTAGAAATTAGTGAAAAAGGAGGCCAAAATGAGAATAGGAATTCTAACAGGTGGAGGCGATGTTCCCGGATTGAATCCTGCAATTCGTGCAATTACTATCAGGGCTATACGTGAGGGGTATGAAATAATTGGAATTCGCCGTGGTTGGGCAGGCTTAATAGAAATGGTACGTGATAAAGATGCGGATAACAAAAATAACTATCAATTTTTAACTGAAGACATAGTAAACAAAGTTGGCAGAACTGGCGGAACTTTTTTGCATTCCTCACGCACTCGCCCAAGCCGCGTTCCCCAAAGAAATGTTCCTGCGCATTTAAAAGATAAGTACACTGATGAAATAAATGATTTAACACCCGAAGTATTAAAAAATCTGGATTTTTTAGGACTTGATTATCTTATTCCTATAGGGGGTGATGATACTCTTAGTTATGGGGTAAGACTGCACAAAGAGGGTTTTAAAATTGTTGCGATACCTAAAACTATGGATAATGATGTACCTGGTACTGAGTATTGTATCGGTTTTAGTACTTGTGTGACTAGGACACTCCAAATGACACATCAATTAAGAACTACTGCTGGCTCGCATGAGAGGTTTTTAGTAATTGAAGTTTTTGGGCGTTATGCAGGTTTTACTGCATTATTACCCACAATGGCTGGTGCCGCTAACCGCTGTGTTATTCCTGAATATAAATTTGACATTGAACTCTTGACTGAGCTATTGACAGAGGACCGATATATCAATCCCAGTCACTATTCCGTAGTTATTGTTTCTGAGGGTGCAATGTTTCAAGGCGGTGAAATGGTCTTTAAGAATCAGGAAAAGGACGCGTACGGGCATAAAAAATTAGGCGACATCGGTGAGCTCATTGCTAAAAAATTAAAAGAATTGTCCACAAAATACAATCAGGGAAAACCGATTAATGTAATTAGTCAGAAATTAGGATATTTAGTGCGGTGTGGTGATCCCGATGCTATTGATTCTATTGTACCTATAGCTTATGGTAACATAGCATTGGATTTGATTCTCAAAGGAGTTCATGGTCGTCTTGTCAATTTAAAAAACGGGAAATATAGCGATTGCCCTCTCGATGTCGTTACAAGCTATAAGAAAGTTGTTAATGTTGATGAGTACTATAATACCAAGCGATTAAGACCAAAATATAAGAGTTTTGAATCTAAGAACTTCTTTATCACAACTGACATTTAAAATAACCATTATCCCGATTTACGGGACAACAAAGGATGAAAGACATCCCTGCAAATATCATTTAATTTCATTAAAACCGGTTTATGGGGTGTGACCGCCATCTAACCTTGCTCTATGTTCTCAGCGTTAGCATAAACCTGTAATATATAAGGTATCCTTGGATAGTACAGAGGAGGGCAATTCTAACAGGCTAGCCTTAAAGGGTTATTATAGACGTCTTTTGGGGTGAAATTCAGCTGAATAAATTCCTTTAAAAATTCATCTTATAAGACTATTTACATGTTATACCCCTTATCTTATTATTTTCATATAAAGAAAAATATTCTCAATATTTTAAAGGAAAGCAATGTCCAGTCAAGGTGAAAGGGCTGCTGTTAGAGAAGCAACTCATGTAAATGAGGTTCCTTACAATAAAGCAGCCTTTGATGAAGATCAGATGAAATATCTGACAATAATCGAAAATTCTCCTGACATAATTTTCGTCATCGACACAAAAGGCAATTTCTTATTCATTAACCAGGTTTCACAAAAAATAACAGGATATCCTCATTCTTTAGTAATGAAAAGCAATTTCAAAAAGTTTATTGCTCCCGAATATCACGGTTTCATTGAGAAATTTTTCCGTGACCCACAAAAAATAATGGAAGTCCCGATTTGGGAACTCGAAGTCATATCTTCCAACGGAAACAGAATACCCCTGGAAATACACATGAAACCCTTCAGCGGGAAAAAAGATAAAATCGTTGCATTCCTTGGAATGGCAAGAGATATCACTGAAAGGAAAAAATTAGAAGCAGCCCTCAAGGAATCAGTAAATGAGTATTCAGCTCTTATAGAAAACGCTATGGACGGTGTAATAATTATCCAAGATGGAATATGCAAATTTGCCAACAAGGCTGTCGTGGAGATGTTCGGATATTCCAAGGAAGAATTTATGGGAGCATCTTTCTTTAAAAACCTGCCCTCCGAATATAAAGATATATTTCTCCAAAGGTATAAGCTGCGTAATGCAGACAAAGAACTTCCTTCTTTTTATGAAATCAAAGTTGTCTGTAAAGATAAAACAACAAAGCATGTCGAAATATCCGCTTCAACTTTTCAATATGAAGGTCATCCAGCAGAGATGGGGATTATTCGAGATATTACTGACCATAAAAAAATTGAAGAAGCCCTTCGGGAGTCCGAAGAAAATTTAAATCGAGCCTACAAGGAGATAAAAAACTCCAAGACAGAATTTAAAGCTATCATAGACAATGCGCCGAATGTTGCTATCCAGGGCTACAACAGAAAAGGCGAACTTATATTCTGCAATCCATTCTCAGAAAAACTATTCGAAATCTCAGAGGATGAGGTCAAAGGAAAGATCCCAAAAGGGCTGTTTTTTCCAGAATCGAAGGAACAGGAATTTAAAGAGGTTCTCGACGAAGTCTTCCTCATGAACAAACCTTCATACTTGATGGAGTGGCCAATAGTCATGAAATCAGGGAAGGCAAAAGTTATTCTTTGGTCGGTTTTTGCTCTCAAACTGAAAGGAAAAGAACCAATCGCAGTAGCCATGAACATCGATATTACAAGCAAGAAGAAATCAGAAAAAAATATAAAAGAAATAAACCAACAGCTTGAAAGATTCTCTAAAATATCAGCGGATATATTATTAATAGATAACGAAAAAGTGCTCTTCGAATATATCACCAAATCAGTCATCGAAATTTCGGATTTCAACAGAGTTCTTATCTCTTATTTTGTAGATAAAGCTCCCTACAGAAAAATAATAGGATCAAAAGGCGTTAGTCCAGAAGACCTGGAGAGAATAAAAAAAGTTTATATGCCCAGAGAAAAATACCTGGAATCTTTTGAAAAGGGCTTAAAAATTGGAAACCAATCATGCTATATTCCTCACTATTTAAAACATATCCTCGAGCAAAAAGCAGTCCTCCCGGGAGAGAAAGAATATCCAAACGAGCCGGGCTATTGGAACAGGGAAGATAACCTCCTCATAGCTATTAAGGAAAAAAAAGGACAGGTTATTGGAATAATTTCAGTTGACGATTCCAAAAGCGGTTTAATTCCTACCGTTGATACAGTAAGGCCTCTTGAGATCTTCGCAAACTTAATCTCGGAAATAATCCAGAAAAAGATTCTTTCGAAAAAAATAGAGGAATCCGAAGAAAAATACCGTGAACTCATAAGCAACATTAAAATAGGAATCCTCAGGACAACCCCTGATGGGCATATTCTTGAAGCCAATCCTACAGTCGTAGAGATGTTCGCATATGAAAACAACGACCAGTTTCTGAAGCTCAAAACAGCCGATTTACACGGAGGGCCCGATGACCATGAAAATTTCGTTAAAGAAATTCAAGCAGACGGACCTGTTATAAACAAAGAAATATTAATGAAGAAAAAAGACGGGAAAACCTTCTGGGCATCCGTCACTTCAGCTGAGGTTACCGATAATTCCGGAAAGGTCATATATTACGACACGGTTATCGAAGACATCACAGAAAGAAAGCGCCTCAAGGATCTGGTCGAGAGGCTCTCAATCACAGACGAGCTTACAGGCCTTTACAACAGGCGGTATTCTAACGAGCATTTGCATAAGGAAATATTTCTTACAGAAAGATATAAAAGCTCATTGTCTCTCATAATGGTTGACATAGACGATCTTAAAAAATACAACGATTCTTATCTCCACTTGAAAGGAGATGTCCTTATAAAAGAAATCGCCCAGTCCATCTCCCATAATATCCGAAAAAATAGAGATCAAGAACTGGCTGTAAAATTCGGAGAAGATGAATTCGCCATTTCTGACTGGGCCGCAAGGTTTGGCGGAGATGAATTCATAATTGTTCTGCCCGGGACAGAGGCTTCTCAAGCAGCTAAAGTTGCAGAGAAAATCAGAAAAAGTATTGAGGAAATTACCCTCTATCCACAAGGCAAGGCTGTCCACCCGACAGTAAGTATAGGTCTCGCCCACTGCCATTATGCATACGACAAACCAAAAAGAGGTTGGACAAAGGAACTTCAACTATCCAACCATGAGAAACTTGCTGCAAATTTGATAAAGCTTGCTGATACAGCCCTGTACAAGGCAAAAAAATCCGGAAAAAATAAGATTGCTGTCTCGAAAAAATCTATAGAACTTTCAAGGCAGTTTACATAGCCTCCTGCACCATTTTTCCTTCCTGTTAGCCGGAATTCTTCTGTCTTTTTGCTTTTTATAACCTGAAGTTATAAAAATCGCGATCATTTGAAATCTTATAACCTGCAGTTATAAAAATAAATGATTCATAACTCCATTTTTTTTGAGTTTGCTTTAAAAAGGGGCGGTCCTAGCCAATCACATCTGCTGCGTTACAGCGAATTCTTGTTGTAAGCTTGGTCGGGATTAGGCTGGACCTGGGCTAGGCTGGTTGGCTCGCGAATACAAATGAAGTCTGTTTTAAAGATAGAAATTTGGTTTTTGTGCTTACATTATTTTACTCACATTTTTGTCCAATTTCCGCCCTCTGACATTCCTTACAACCTATATCATAGAGAAACCTTGTGGCCAAACACAAAGTAACCGGCAGAAGAGACATATTCACAAAGAACATTATGAAGAAAGCTCAAAATGATATAGACTTCATCCCATCAATTATGAATCACACGATTTCCAATGCTCAGATTCTGAATCTTTCTTCTTGTTTTGTATATCCATAGCTCGTTAATCACAAATTTATGCAGCCCTTATATTTATTTTATCGGATTCTTTGTTTTCAGATCAAACTTATCTCCCGGCTTCAACACATGCATGATTATATGAAATCCACTCAGAGTATGAGAAGGTAAGATGTCGATTTTTGCGCTGGTGGCATCATACACCACCACATTTTGCTCGCCAATAACCTCAAAAGTTTTGTCTGGATTAACGATAACAGCCGTCGACTCGTCTATGCCAATTCCCAGAAGTTCAGGATGTTCGGCGACCAGACTGATAAGTCGGTTGTATCTTTTCCGCGTTACAAAATGCTGGTCAATGATTGCAGTCTTGATAAATCCGAAACCTGGAGTAACCACAATATTGTCGGCTTGGATCTTCTCGAATGCGTGGCCTTCTTCGACTTTTCTCTTCTCATCGCCTATAATCATCATTTCGCTCATTACTGCTGCTCCAGCACTTGTCCCTCCAATAATTCCCCCCTCTTCATAGATTTTAAGGAGTCTTTGATGAATGGGTGTATTGACGAGAGCTGCTGTCAACCGGCTCTGATCTCCTCCCGTGAAGTAGACGCAACTTACCTTATCGAGGATCTTAGCATTTTCCTCTTTCAAGGCTTGTTCTCGGTTTAATACGTGATATTCCACATCTTGAACTCCCAAATTTTTAAACTCCTCCACCATGCTTTGTCCTGACGCTGCAGGCTCGCTGCTAGCCATAGGGAATACGACTGTTTTTCCATTGGAAGACTGTTTGGATAACTCAACAAATTTTTTCATCATCGTAACTGGACGATTACCGCCTCCTATGATAAAGAGATAGCCCTCGGCTTTTTTGAATGCGTGGAGAGGAGCAGAAAAAATGAAAGATAAGCATACTAAAATGAATAAAGTTTTTCTCACTGGATGCCTCCTCATAATTTTAAAAGCTTTAAAATTTTCTATGAAACCTTTATCTGGATGGATCGCTTGTCATTACTATGGAAATACTGGGCACTGCTGTAAATAAGGATAAAGCATTTATCTTTGTCCACACGGGTTCTTTTCGGATTAAATATAATATATTTGAAATAAATTATTCAAATAATTTTTTTTATCCAACAATTATTTCATTTTTGAGCTGAGAATACAATTCATGCGAGTTGACTCGTGAATAATTCAGGCTTAATTATTAAACACTATTCCCATAAACATATTTAAATTATAAAATACATCCTTACAAAATTTGGAGGATTCATTATGCAAAAAAAATCAGGCTTCAAAATGCCGCACACTCTGGTTTTGATCTACATGCTGGTGATTGCCGTGTATGTTCTGAGTCTTATGATTCCATCGGGAGAATTCAAACGTGTGGAAAAATCATTCCAAGGCCAAATGAAGCTCATTACCGTTCCCGGCACATATACCAAGATAGAAAAGAAATTCTTGGGTCCCCAATGGCTCCTCATTGCTCCCATCCGCGGCTTCCAGGATGGAGCCCTAATCATATTCCTGATCTTTATCTTCGGAGGGACTTTTTCCATCTTAGGAAAAACCGGGGCCATTGAATCGGGCATTCAAAGACTTGCAAGATTCTTTTCCAGAAACCGGAAGTCACAAAAAATTGTGATCCCAGTTTTGATGATAGTATTTTCCCTGGCAGGGGGCGTTTATGGAATGGCTGAGGAGTCAATCCCCTTTGTGCTGATATTCATTCCTCTGGCCCTATCTCTCGGCTACGATTCCATCGTCGGGGTTGCCATACCCTTCCTTGCGTCGGCAGTGGGTTTCGCCGCTGCTTTTTTCAATCCCTTTACTGTCGGAATAGCTCAGGGATTTTCTGACCTTCCTCTTTACTCGGGTCTGACTTACCGGTTGATTCTATGGGTAATAGGTACAACTATTGCTATCGTTTTTGTGGTGATCTACGCAGAAAAAATTAGAAAATTCCCGAAAAAAAGTCCTGTCTACGAGCTCGACAGAACCAGAAATTACTCAGCTGCCAGAGGTCAGTCCAAGGAACTGCCCTGGGGCGTTTCGCAGAAAATCGTTATATGCATCTTGTTTGGAGGGATCGCGCTGCTAATCTATGGAATTCTCGCCAAAGCCTGGTACATGGAAGAAATCGCTGCGCTTTTCCTTGGCATCGGTATAATCTCAGGCTTCATTGCCCGGATATCTCCATCCGAGATTGCCACGAGTTTCATCGCCGGGGCCAAAGACGTCATGAATGTGACCTTGATCATAGCCGGAGGCAGAGCCATCCTGATTATTCTGAATGAAGCCGTTGTGCTGGATACAATCCTTAAGTTCGCAGCCGGATTGATTTCCGTTGTTCCCCATATTATAACAGCCCACATGATGTTCTTTACTCAAGCGATAATCAATTTCTTCGTCCATTCTGGAACTGCACAGGCTGCTCTCACAATGCCGGTCATGGCCCCTTTGAGTGACCTGGTGGGGATCACGAGACAAACCACTGTTCTGGCTTTTCAAATGTGTGAGGTAATTAATCCCATCCTGCCGACATCGGCGGTAACTATGGGAGTTCTGGGAGTAGCCAAAATCCCATGGGAAAAATGGGCCAAATGGTTTCTGCCGCTGATGATAATCCTGATCGTATACAGCCTTATCTCACTAGTTCCCCCGATTCTTATACATTGGGGTCCATTTTAAAGACCGCCGGTCTGGCATTTCCGGAGTAGAAAAGCGATTGGAATTTGGTATTTGTTAAGGAGTCATGAATGCTCTCAGAAATACTCGCCCCACTCCTTGCGTCTCTTGGCATGGCAGGAAGGGCAAAATCCGCGAACTTTACATGAAAAAGTCAGCTCTAAAAAATCAAACCTCGATTAAAAAACCACTTACGTTCATTTAAAAGCGTAATCTCATCCAGCGCTACCATTATCTGGGTTACAGACGGTTGGTGGGTCGCCATTTAAAATACTTTGTCCATAGCAGTGATAAACTGGTTGCCTTCTTGGGCTTCAGCGACGGGATCTACCACTTCCGGCTCAGAGACCGCTGGCTGGGGATGGGAATTTGATGATTCCCTTTCCGTAAGCCCCGGGTCTTCATTAGTACTTACCAACCGATACCATCGGTTCTCCAAGGCTCATTGGTGGTGTTGCAATTATATATAGTATTATTCCATCATGAGGAGATTTAACATCCTGTAATTTATTGCCAAAATAGTCGGTCAGGAAAGCTACTGTTTCTCCTTCTTGTACATGATCACCCCTGGAGACCAGAGGAAAATACAGTCCTTCTTCATGCTCTGACCTTACGATGGTATATTCCTGTACCCAGACAGATTCAAATAAGATCTCCGGATCGCCTTCTATCATGTCAAGATGTTTTAGAATATTCAGGTTTCCTCTGAGCAGTGTCTGTACATCATCTTCGTCACTTTGCCCCAGCTTGCCAACCTCGGTAGATATCGCCGGCTTTCCTCTAAGCAAAGCAGTATTACTGACATACATGGAGTTATTTACATCTTTCGTCCTGCCTGTCTCATGTACTATAACCTTAAGGTTGAAATTTATCGCCAGTCCCCTTGTCTTTTCATCAAGCTCTTTATTACCTGTTTCGGTGCAGTAGAGGTAACGGGTCAGATCTTCATTTCCGTCGCCACAATGATTATCAATAAGGTAGTCGCACTGGTCAATAACCTCTGTTGTGATCTGGTAGGCACTCCTCTCTGAAGATGTGCCGTCAATTTTACCCGGAAATACACGGTTAAAATTTTTCCAGTCATAGGGATTATAATATACAGTACGTTTAAGGAAGGAAGGAATATTGGCAACATGCACAATAATAACCTTTCCGGATAATGTTAGAGGGTCAAGCATCTGCGACAGTCTTGCCATTGCCAGTACAGGAGGATATTCATAACCATGAACCCCGGCAACAAGAGCCAGGACAGGCCCGTCATTAATTCCATTCACAACAGTAATGGGTATTTTGACCTCATCTGAATCATCACCACCAGGTGCGATAATATAACCCGAGCTTTTTTCTCCCTTTTTTGTGATCACCTCCCCTACTTTGAAACTGTCCTGTGCAAGGATCAAAACCGGGATCAGAAGTGTAAAAATAATAGTTGTAAATCTCTTAATAAACATAAGGAATACCTCCTAATTTTTATTTGTTTAATTGCTTAATATGCCCGGTTCATCCAGGACATTTATAATTCATCCCTGCTAATTTACAAAAACTGGTAATATATATGAGGAAAGAGACACATTATATATGGCATACTAAATCCTTACACATATATTACCTGTTAACATAGGTATTTTTATTAATTGCTCTATAACATATTGCTAAACACACATTATTACAATAACTTTTAATAAGTTAGAGGCTTTCCCCTCAACGGTAAATTTTTCACCCTCAGGTAAGTATATGTTATTAAGGATAAAACAAAGAATCAAAACTACAAAAAAAGCAAAAGAGTCAACCATAAAATAGACTCCTTCTCTCAAATCGACAAACATTTTTTTATTATTCCTGGATTCCCGCTCAAGGGCGGGAATGACATAGGGCTGCGGACTAACGGTTTACGGATAACGGTCCAACGGACATACGGACTAACGGTCTTATCTTGCCATCATAAAAAACGTTAAAACTTCCAAAAAATCACTGCTGGTGAATGAAACAGACCACTCACCTGTCCTTTTTGCTCCAGGGAACCAAGAAGACCTGTTAGTGATCGCCTCATCTTTAAATGTGATTTCCATAGTATAGGGTTTGCTGAGTTTATAAGGTTTGAAGTCCTTTATTCTCTTTAAGGCAGCCGTTGTTTTTTTTCGAATAAGAGCCTGAGCTTTTAGTGGATGAAGCATTTTTGCAGCATTGCCAATTCCCTCTTTGACAGCAGCAGTTTCAACATCTCCAAAAAGCTCTTCTGCCTGCTTGCATATTGCTAGATCTCCTGCGACCATAACAACCGGAACATTAAAGTTTCCAGCAATAAATCCATTAATACCAGCCTCAGGCATTTTAATTCCATTAATAGTACAATCAAAAATTGAACCGGTCATTGTATGCTTGAGGACTCCATTTTGTGTTCCTGCCCGGGCATGGTAGCCAATAAAAATAACCGCATCAAATGTTTCGTCAATTCCTTCCATCATACTTAAGGGACCTCCAGACCAATCGCGTATTAATTGAGCGTCTTGATCTAATTGGTCGATAAGAATATTCCTGGCACTTCCATGTGAGTCTCTGACAACAACCGCGGTTGCACCTGCCGCAAGAGCACCCTTTACAGCTGCATCTGCTTCCTGGGTCATAAGCCTTCGAAATAGACCGTAGTCTTTTCCACTGCGGCCCACATCTTCCCAATGGATTACACCGCACACACCTTCCATATCTACAGAGATAAAAACCTTAAGGCCTTTTTCAGCCGTTTGAGAATAGGATAAAGAAGAAAATGCGAGGATTAATAAAGCACAAAGAAAAATAGTAATTGTTTTTTTCATTGTCCCTCCTTATATGTAAAATTCTAAATTCTAATTAATTATAGGTAACATGATAATGTGATACGCCTTCTGGGGGAGTCGATTGTATGATAGACTACCCGCAAGGTCAAAAACTAAATTATGAAGGTACACAAATAAATTATATGGGAATTGACCATCACAAGCAATACTCACACATCACAATGCTTAATGAGAAGGGAAAAAAGCTCAAATCTAGAAGGGTGGCTAACTACCGCTCAGAGCTGGAGAGGTTTCTTGATTGCAGCGGTGAGGTTAAAGCAG
>AWNV01000047.1 GCA_000493965.1 Candidatus Aminicenans sakinawicola JGI OTU-1 | reverse complement strand
CATTTGATTATACAGTGCTCACACATCCATCAGGCCCGACTTCGTCGAGTTCCCTCGAAGATCGACTCAGAAAGGCTAAATCTTTCAATGTTGCTTCATCCATCCCCTCAAATTCATCTGCTTTACCTTTTCTTGATTAAGATTTATATGTTAGCTAACCTGTCTGCAATAATCTGTGCGGCTTTTTGGCCGGAAAGGAACATCCCTCCAAAAATTGGCCCCATTCTTGGCCCTCCAAACACAGCGTTTGCTGCCATGCCGCAGACATAAAGGCGCGGAAATATCTCTTTCGTGTTAGTAAGGAGGGTATTTTCTCCTTTTTCAGCCCACATTGGCATTTCTCCTATGACCTTTCCTGTGGGAGTAAGAAGCTTTGCGCCTGATTTTTGACTGACTACGTTTGCAATTTCTGCGCTGTGGCCGGTTGCATCCAAAACATATTTGCTTCTCATGGTCAGCGGATCAACGTGCATTCCAGCAGTCTTGGCTGCAGTCCAGTTGATTACAACTCCGCGAACTTCCTTATTGTGGATAAGAACATCTTCTGCAGAGATGCAGTTAAAAATATGAGTGCCCTTTTTAATCGTTTGACTCAAAAGAGAACCTAATGTCTCTAAAGCAGAAGCTGTGTAGTAATTTTCTTTATAATGAGTCGAAGTGATTCCCCATTCGTCTAGAAGAAATTTAGATTTTTTTTGGATTACGATTTTATTGAACATCATGGCGCCGCCTGGCAGTCCTCCTCCTGGACGTAGAGTTTTCTCTAAAAGTACTACTTTATAACCTTTGTCGCTTAAAAAATAAGAAGCACAGAGTCCAGAAGGCCCGCCACCGCAGATTATAATATCGGATTCCAGGCTGTCTAAAAGTTCCTTGTTGTAGGTTTCGATAATAGCTTTTGAAATTGTCACTTCATCTAACATTCCTCACCTCTCAAGAAAGCTTATTATAGAAGGGCTTGAATCTTTGGTCAATGTGATATTTATCTGAAGTTCCTCCAATTTTTCTTGCTTACTGGAACAGGTCAGTTGGTTCTCTGAAAAGATATCTACCTTATTTACATTATCGAAATATAAATTTAGGGAAGCCATGGACTAATATGGAATTCGGGCTCTTATTTCAGCAGATGAGATTACAGTTTGTGTTCTAGAAGTAATCATATGAAATAATCTCATCAAGTGTTTTCCGTTCCCTGAAGGAGGGCTTTTCGTTTGGATACCCGAGTGGTGTCATGGCTAAAACCTTCACATTTCCGGGGATATTCAGGATAGACTTGACTTTTTCTTCATCAAAGGCTCCAATCCAGCATGTTCCGAGGCCTTCTTCCTGGGCTTCTAAGATTAAATGTTCAAGTGCTATTGTGACATCGACCGGCCAGGATTTCATGTAGCGGCCCATCTTGGCATAGCAGTCATCAGGAAGCCCGCATCCTACAACAATAAGAGGTGCTTGGGCAATAAAATGCTGGCCTGATGCAGCTTCGGCCAGTTTTTCCTTTAAGTCTTTATCCTTGACAATAATAAACTTCCAGGGCTGAAGATTCTTTGCTGAAGGTGCCAGCCTTACGGCTTCCAGAACCCGAAGAAGTAAATCCTCAGGAATAGAATCTCCTTTATACTTTCTTATGCTACTTCGTTTTTTGATGGTATCTAAAACACTCATTTTCCCTCCTGATAAAAAAGGTACCTGGTACCTTTTATAATGTTTAAATATTTCTCAGCTTCTGTGTACTTGCCCCTCTTTTGAAACCCTTGAATCAGTATGCGGCATTTTTTTTCAATCTCCTGGATAACTAATTTTCTCTGATTTTGGGTCAAATTTAAGGACAATGTTTTTTCAAGGGCTGTGATACGAAATTGGTCCATTCCCCAGTATTTCCGTGAAAGCTGGTCAGGATGGCCTCCCCGCTTGATTATGAGTGGTTTTTTGATTAAATGAATGGGATATTTATGTGCCACTCTGATTCCAAAATCGTAATCTTCGCACGCAGGCAATCTCTCGTCGAAAGTTCCTACTTCATCAAAGACTTTCCTTCTAAATAATGCTGAAGAAAGACTTAACAGACATAATGGCAGTACTTTGTCGAAAATCCAGCCCGAATATTTCTTATGTTTCTTCTTAGAATTAACGAAAATCCCGTGCCTGATCCATACTTCCTCCGTGTAACATACCATTGCCTTGCTGAACGTTTTCATGAAATTCATCTGGATGCTGATTTTATCTTTTTCCCAGAGATCGTCGGAATCCAGAAATGCAATATATTTCCCTTCGGATAGATTAAGTCCAGTATTCCTTGCCGCACTTACACCTTTTTTTTCCTGGAAATAATATTTCACTTTATTCCCAAAAGATTTGATAATTTTCCTGGTATTATCTGTAGACCCGTCATCAATGATTAATAACTCGAAAGAATTTATACGGGCACTGCATGTGAAATAATCCTGGCTAAGGACAGACTGTATAGCCTCTTTTAGAAATAATGCCCTGTTGTACGTTGGAATGATAATACTCAGCATGGGGGTCAGCCCCCATTGGTAATGGGGATGGTTCCGCTTTTAACAAAAGGGATTTTGATTTTTCCCCATATGGTTCTTACTTCGATTTCTCCGGAAAAATTACAGAAAGTGGATGGCTGTTGCAAAACAGAATAGACGTCTTTTCCTACTTCGAAAAAGTTAAGAAGCAGTAAAATGGAAAAGATTTTTTCTCCATGGCTTTCAATGCTTTTATCTCCGGCAATGGTTCCTTCATTTATCGGGTGTCCCCCGAATTTTAGTGTGTAACTTATTCTGTCGAGAAGCATTTCAAACCCATTTCTATTCGTAAATTTCACCTCAAAATTTAGATCTGCTCCTCCAATAGTCAGATCATTTGACTTCAAGGCAACGAATTCAATATCAGGTTCCCTAAAGATCGGGAACTCTCCTGAAAAAGCGAAGGGAACACCTCCTTTATCCTTCCTCCCGTCTGAAAATCTAAGCTCTCCCATTAAATAGCATAATGCTTTATCTTCTTTCCTGAGTTCGTCTGCAATCTGGAATAAAAGATCATAGGTTATTTTTACTGGCAGCGCAATGATAGTTTTCCCTGGTGCGTTGATCTCAATTCCTTCTTCCGGCGAGGTTTGTAGTCGGAAATATTCTTTTTGATTAACCACAAAACGGTAATGGTATCTTGAGAGAAAATATGGTTTTGAAGATGAATTTTTTATGTTGATATAAAAAACAAGTGTAACTCCAGAAGGGCTGAGGTCCTTGATTTGCTTTTCTTCCAGAGATATTTTAATATCCTTTAAACCTTGGGAAAGCGAAAAACTCGTTAAAAGTAAGAAAATCACCAAGAACAAATATGTTTTTCTTTTCATTATTGTCCTTTAACCTGCTTTAAGAGCCTTAAGGATACAATAATAGGACAAGAAATTCAAAACTTAAGATAAAAGTTTGAACTTTTCGTTTTTCTATTATATATAATATCTTGTGGGTTTTTGTACTCAGAGAAACGGGAAACTATATGCGCCGTTTTTATGCATAATTCAAGTTAATATATCTTAGGAGGTTATAATGAAAAAAGTTTTTACACCTCTTTTATGTTTTCTTCTTTTTCTTTCTTTAAGTTTGATATTTACTTCCTGTGCTCCTGAAGAAAAAGTTATAGAAAAACAGGCGATTCAAATAAGTGGTGAGGAAGTTCAGCAAAAGAATCCTGCCATTTATAAAACGAGGGAATTCAGGGGGAAAGAAAGACAATATCTTTCAACTGATTTATCAGGAATTGAAAAACCCGCTTCTCTGGAAGAGTTCACCCAGTATTTCCACAATCCGCCAATTCGGCAGTATATGACAGGAACCTGCTGGTGTTTTTGCACGACTTCTTTTCTGGAGTCGGAATTAAAGCGCTTGGGAAAAGGAGAGATAAAGCTATCTGAAATATATACGGTCTACTGGGAATATGTCGAGAAAGCGAGGCGGTATATCAAAGAGAAAGGTAATTCATTGGTAAGTCAGGGTTCTGAACACAATGCAGTGATAAGAATGATGAAAAAGTGCGGGGCTGTACGTGCCTCAGATTATACTGGCCTTCTTCCCGGACAGACCGAACACAACCACAGCAAGCTTGCTCGTGAAATACAAAAGTACCTGGCTTTTTGCAGGGAAAACGAATACTGGGATGAAGAAAAAGCGCTATCTTATGTTAAGAGTATTCTGGATAAGTACTTGGGGAAGCCGCCTGAGAAAATAGAAGTGGACGGCCAGACAATGACACCAAAAGAATACCTGGATAATGTCCTCGAGCTCCCTCTGGATGACTATGTAAGCATAATGAGCTTTAAATCGCTTCCATTTTATACAAGAGGGGAGTTCAAGGTCCCTGATAACTGGTGGCATTGCAAAGGGTATTACAATGTTCCTCTCGATGATTTCTATAATGCCATTGTGAATGCTTTAAAGAACGGTCACACGGTTGGCTTCGGAGGAGACACATCAGAACCGGGGAAAAGCGGCGACGACGATATTGCTATTATCCCGAGTTTTGACATTCTTCCAAAACTTATCGATCAGGACAGCCGGGAATTCAGATTCACTAACAGAACCTCTACCGATGACCACGCTATCCATGCTGTTGGCATTAAAGAAGCGAAGGATCACACCTGGTTTCTTATTAAGGATTCCGGTTCCAGCGCTCAAAGAGGTCAGTTTAAAGGCTATTATTTTTTCAGAGACGATTATGTGAAACTCAAGATGCTGACTATCATGGTTCATAAAGATGCTGTGCCGGAATTGCTGGCAAAATTTTCTGCTTCGACTAGCGAGTAAAAAGTAAGAGTAAAACAGTACAGAAAACAAAGCAGGAAAAAAATTTAACAAAAGGATTGTCATATGAAGACAGAAATTTTACTTGGAGATGAAGCCGTAGCCTTGGGAGCGGTTCATGCCGGCCTTACTTCGGGCTTTTCCTATCCCGGTACCCCTGCTACAGAAGTAATGGAGTATTTGATTAATGCTTCTGCGAAAGAAGCGAAATTTAATGCAAACTGGTGTGTCAACGAAAAGGTAGCCTATGAAGAGGCCCTTGGAGTGTCCTATTCGGGGAAAAGAACGATGGTGTCTATGAAGCATGTGGGATTGAATGTTGCTGCTGACCCTTTTATGAATTCGGCGCTTACTAAGATAAATGGAGGCCTCGTAGTTGTAGTTGCTGACGACCCTGGTATGCACAGTTCTCAGAATGAACAGGACAGCCGTTATTATGCTAATTTTGCGAATATAATTTGTTTGGAACCTTCGGACCAGCAGGAAGCTTATGATATAACTCGGGCTGCTTTTGATGTGTCTGAGAAATTTAACATTCCTGTTTTGATCCGGGTTGTAACAAGGCTTTCTCACAGCCGTTCGAAGGTACAAACTAAGCCGCCTCGGTGTGAGAATAAGATGAAATACGGGGAAGGAAGAGACTGGACTCTTCTTCCTGCAAATGCACGCAAGCGTTTTGAGATTCTCATGGAAAGGCAGGCTGAAATTATCAAATTTTCAAATGAATCTGATTTTAACAAGCTTTACTTTAACGAAAAAAACTGTTCATTTGGGATAATTGCTTCCGGAATCGCTTATAATTATGTACAGGAAAATTTGAAAGGTCTCCCCCAAAAACCATCTCTTTTAAAGGTTTGCACTTATCCTCTACCTGAAGAATTGATATCCAGGCTTGTCCAGCACGTGGATAACATTCTGGTTGTCGAAGAAGGGTATCCTTTTATTGAGAAAAGTCTAAGGGGCCTTTTTGGAATAAGCGGAAAAACAGTCAATGGAAAATTGAGCGGGCATCTTCCAATAACAGGAGAACTGTCTTCTGATAATGTCCGCAAGGCACTGGAAATGATTCCCAATACAACTCAGATACTGCAAGATTTCACACTGCCTGCCAGGCCTCCCCAACTCTGTCAGGGATGTCCACATGGAGATACTTTAAATGCTCTAAATAAAGTTCTGGAGCCTTTTTCTGGTGCTGTTGTTTTCAGCGATATCGGCTGTTATACTCTTGGGGCTCTGCCTCCGTATAATGCGGTTGACACCTGTGTCTGTATGGGTGCGAGTATCGGCATGGCCAAAGGGGGAGCAGAAACAGGAGTGTTTCCATCTGTAGCTGTCATAGGGGATTCGACATTTTCTCATTCTGGAATGACACCTCTTCTTGATGCAGCCGCAAATGATACAAACATGACTGTGATTATAATGGATAATAATGTTGTTGCCATGACAGGAGGCCAGCCGACATTCGCTTCAGGTGAGGAATTAATACGAATAGTAGAGGGATTGGGTGTCAGAAAAGATCATATCCAGGTCATTGTGCCTCTTCCAAAAAATTTAGAGAAAAACATTCAGATTATAAAAAGAGAAATTGATCATAAAGGCCTTTCGGTAATCATAGCCCACCGGGAATGTATTCAGGAAACTAAAAAGAAAAAGAAAAGAGGAGCAAGATGAGATGAAACAAGATATTATTTTATCTGGCGTAGGAGGGCAGGGAATTCTGTTGATTGCATTTGTGATAGATAATGCGGCTTTGAAAGAAGGCATGGAGTTTAAGCAGGCAGAGATTCACGGGATGGCCCAGAGAGGAGGGGCAGTTCAATCTCATCTCCGGTTATCTGATAAGCCAATATTCAGTGACCTTGTTCCAAGAGGGAAGGCAGACATGATATTAAGCGTGGAGCCTCTTGAGAGTCTTCGGTATATTGACTACCTAGGCCCGGATGGAATAATTGTAACGAGCAGTAACCCGTACATGAATATTGGAAATTATCCTGATTTGGATAAAGTTTTGGACAGGATTAGGGCTGTTAAAAATTCTGTTATTATTGACTCAGACAAATTAGCAAGGGAAGCCGGTTCCATAAAAGCTCAAAACATGGTAGTCCTGGGAGCTGCTTCCAGACACCTGATTTTGAAAAAGGAAACTCTGGAAGAGTTTATAAGAGTTCTTTTTATGTCCCGAAGCGAAAGCCTTGCGGATATGAATGTAAGAGCATTCCGGCTCGGATACAATGCTTCGTCTTAAATAAGCCTCACGATGAGGTTAATATCCGATGAAAATATCTTTTGATAAAATTGATGGGGTCTTTCATGATGCTGAAAAAGACAAACGTTCGTTTCTTCTAGAGCATGAAGTCTATTGGGTTCTTAAAGAGGCAGGCATCCAGACACCTGTGTTCCTTTTTATTAAAAAAGGAGATGGTGTTTCAAAACAAGACTTGTCACGTTTTCAAACAGCCAAACTTATTCTGAAGGTGGTTTCTCCTATTATTACGCACAAATCCGATGTTGGAGGTGTCAGGTTTGTTAGAAAAGATGTTGAAACGGTAAATGAAACAATCAGGGAGATGCTGGCAAGTCTCCCGGAAAAATACAGGGATTGGGCGCACGATTTTAACTTATTAGAGAGAGAGCTTGGAATTTCCACAAAGGAAATCGAGGAAGATATAAGGGGATTTTTAGTATGCGAAGCTGTGGATTATGAAAAGATAGGTTTTGGCTCGGAACTTCTTCTTGGTTTAAGGTCTTCAAGGGAATTTGGGCCCATTGTTACTATGGGTATTGGCGGTGTTGAGGTGGAATACTTGAACGAAAGGTTGAAAGAGGGAAAAGCCGTATCAATAGCCTCAGCTCATCTGCTTCAGGAAGAGGAAATCCTGCGGGTTCTTGAACCTCTTGCTTTTTACGGTAAACTGGTCAATAAATTCCGCGGCCGGGAACCATTGATTTCTAAAGAAGAACTCATAGAAACTTATTCACGTTTTATTGAATTAGGAAGATATTATTCCGAATACATGAAGAACAGTGATTTTGTCATTGAAGAAGCAGAGGTCAACCCTTTTGTTATCAGTAATAAAAGACTTACTGCATTAGATGGCATGTGCCGTTTTTCAAGAAATCATCAGGAAGTGAAGCAGCGGCCTGTTGAAAAGGTTAAATGTCTTCTCAAACCTCAAACTATAGGGATTATTGGTGTTTCCGAAAAGATGAATACAGGGCACATCATTTTGAATAATATTCTTAAACAGGGCTTCCCACGGAAGAATGTATTTGTAGTAAAGCCAGGTGTTAAAGAAATAGAAGGATGTGTATGTATTCCTGATGTTTCGCAGCTTCCAAGGGAAGTTGATATGTTTGTCCTGACAGTTTCAGCCGAGCAGAGTTATCAGCTCATGAAGGAGATTGTGAAATATGAAAAAGCCCGCTCTATTATAATTATTTCAGGGGGGATTGGAGAAAAGGAAGGGACGCAGTCTTTAGAAAATAATATAAAAGGTCTTCTTTCTCAGGGAAGGATGGACAAGAAACTTACTCCTGTTATTAATGGCGGAAATTGTCTGGGTATATTCTCGAAGCCGGGAAAATACAATACTATTTTTATTCCTGATTACAAGCTCTATAAACTTCCCCGTACAGATATACAAAAATCTAATCTTGTTTATATATGCCAGAGCGGAGCATTTATGATTTCAATGATGAGCAAAATTCCCCAGATTGAACCTCTTTATGCAGTTTCCATAGGAAATCAGATTGACCTTACAGTTTCAGATTACCTGAATTATTTAAAAGATGATGATGAGGCCAGGATCTTTGCAGTATACGTTGAGGGATTTGTTTCTGGAGATGGTCTTGCCTTTGCACGAGCTGCGAGAGAGATAACCAGGCAAAAAGGAAAAACTGTTCTTGTATACAAAGCAGGCAGGTCTCCGGAGGGCAGGGCTGCGACAGCAAGCCATACAGCTTCTGTGGCCGGGGATTATACTGCAAGCCGCTCGATACTGGAGAAAGCGGGCGTAGTCATTGCCGAGACAATATACGAATTCGAAGATTTTATTAAAAATCTCTGTTATTTATCCGGGAAGAAAGTCCGTGGAAATAGGGTTGCCTTGGTCAGCAATGCAGGTTTTGAATGTGTTATTATGTCTGACAATTTGAAATGTAATGAGGAGTTAAAATTAGCAGAGTTTTCACCTGGGACCGTTCAGAAAATATCTGAGGTCTTGAAACCGGCAGGAATTGACAAGCTTCAGGATGTCCAAAACCCTCTTGACCTCACACCCATGGCGAACGATGAGTCGTTTTGCCGGTGTGTTCAACTTGTTCTTGAAGATGAGAATGTGGATTGTGCCGTGATATCCCCCGTTCCAATGACTCCGGCAATGGAAACCCTTGTTTCTTCAAAATTCCATAGAGAAAATATTTTTAACGAAGGAAGTACACCTGTGCGATTGGCACGTATTTTCAACGAATCGGATAAGCCTTTTGTTATCAGTATAGATTCTGGTGCAATTTATCAGCCTATGAGAGATCTGCTGGAGAAAAAAGGAGTCCCCACTTTCAGACGCTGTGACGATGCAGTTAAGTTTTTAAGAGCATACATCAATCGTTTCTCAGAATGAAAAAAAGTAAAAAAGGTACCTGGTACCTTTTTATTAATAATTGTGGGGGCCGAAGATTTTACTCCCTATCCTCACAAGGTTTGCTCCCTCTTCAACAGCAACCAGATAGGAATTTGTCATTCCCATGGATAAATATTTCATCTCAATGTCAGGGATATCAAGAGTTCTTATTTTATCGAATATTTTTTTTGTTTCAATAAAGTAGGGGCGTGCATCTTCAGGATTGCCAAACATTGGGCCCATAGTCATGAGACCCTGGATTTTTATGTTCTTTAAGCCTGAGATTTTTTTTGTAAGGTCTTCCATATCTTCAGGGAAGATACCGTACTTTTGTTGTTCTCTGCCGCTGTTTATCTCAATCAGGATTGGCATGATTTTGTCCAGTCTGCGGCACTGCTTGTCTATTTCAGAAGCAAGCGCGATGGAATCAACTGTTTCGATCATGTCGAATATTTCAACCGCAATCTTTACCTTGTTTCTCTGAAGATGGCCGATGAAATGCCATTTTACCTGCTGCCCGATTATCGAATAAGCTATTTGTGCTTCCTGCACATAGTTTTGTCCGATGATTTTAATTCCTGCCTGGATAGCCTGAAGAATTTCTTCTGGGGTTCTTGTCTTGGAAGCCGCGACAAGCTCTACACTGGTGGGGAGTTCATCCAGGATTTTTTTTACATTTTCTTCTATCATTGCAGTCCCTCATACTTTAAAGATTATTCAATCGCTCAATAAATTTCAAGAATATTGTTATTTAATTGTTTTTTTATTATGGTATAAACAATAATGAATAAAGTGTAATAAAATAAAGGATAAAAGTAAGTACTCACGAAAAAAACATGAATATGTATTTTAATAAGGCAGATCCAAGCGTGATTTCGAGACTTGAGTGGTCTTCAGCCGGTTAGGGAATATATTTGATGAGCGATAACGTATATGACAGTTTGAAAGAGCGGGGTTTTATCGCACAGACATCCGATGAGGTTGCGGTACGTAAAATGCTGGGTGGTAGTCGTGTCACTTTTTATGTCGGCTATGACAGCACTGCCACAAGCCTCCATGCAGGAAGCCTAGTGCCGATTATGGCGATGATGCATCTGCAGCGGGCAGGTCACAGACCGATTGCTATCGTTGGAGGAGGGACAACCATGGTTGGTGATCCCAGCGGTAAGAGCGAGATGCGGCAGATGCTAGATGAAGAAGCCATTCGTGCAAATGGCCGGGCTATACATGCTCAACTTAACAACTACCTGCATTTTGATGGAAAAAATTCCTTAGCAGTGGATAATGCCGATTGGCTCCTGCCTTTAAATTATGTCGGGTTCCTTCGTGACATAGGGAAGCATTTCAGTGTCAACCGCATGCTGGCTGCCGAAGCTTATAAACAGCGATTGGAACGCGGCCTTTCTTTCATCGAGTTCAACTATCAGCTCCTCCAGGCATATGACTATCTAACCGTATACCGAAAATACGGATGCACTCTCCAGATGGGGGGCGACGACCAGTGGGGCAATATTCTGGCGGGTGTGGATCTTATCCGCCGTGTTGAAGGAGCTAAAGTGGAAGCTATGACTTTTCCTTTGCTGACTACAGCCTCGAATGACAAAATGGGGAAAACAGCTTCCGGTGCCCTCTGGCTGGATCCAGAACTTGTCAATCCTTATGACTTCTATCAGTACTGGATTAACTGTGATGACAGAGACGTTGTGCCTTTCCTTAAACTTTTCACATTTCTACCGATGGAAGAGATAGGACGTTTAGGAGCCCTAAAAGGAAGCGAAATCCGCCAGGCAAAACAAATACTGGCTTTCGAGGCTACCAGCATAACGCACGGCGAAAATGCAGCCCGGGAAGCACAGGCTGCTGCTTCGGCTGCTTTTGGAAAGGAACCCGGAGATCTGGATCAGACTCTAAGTGCTATGCCTTCTTCTGTTATTTCCCATGACCGCCTGGCATCTGGCATCAGCCTGGTAGAAATTTTTATGGAAGTCAGATTGACAGCTTCCAGAGGTGAAGCAAAGAGACTCATCAAACAGGGCGGCATGTACATTAATAACGAGAGAGTTGAGAATATCGAACAGGTTTTGAATGAAGATGATTTAACCCCGAGTGGGATCTTACTTCGTGCCGGTAAAAAGAATTACCACCGTATTATTGTAGAATAATCCAGGGGGCTTAAAACTTCTCTACTTTTTCAGCAGTATTTCCTCAAAAAATTTCAGCGCCTCTTCGTCTCCTGTTTCTCCCAGCCAGAAGATTGCGTTTTTACGGACCTTTGCACTTTTATTAGTTCTGGCAATATCGATAAGCATAGGGACAGCTTTTTCTCTTGGAAGCTGGCTTATGGCAAACACAGCTGATTTTTTCACTTCTATGTTTTCTGAAGATTCTTTCACAATGTCTCCGAGTGTCTCGATGCTTTCTTTGGAAGCTTTTTGTCCCAGCCAGAAGATTGCGTTTTTTCTGACTTGTGAATAGCCGCTTGTCTTTGCAATTTTGATCATTTCTGCCACAGCTTCTTTCCGGTCGCTGAGACTGAGTGCAAAAATAACCTGTTTTTTCAGTTTTGTATCTTTTTCTTTTTTATAAATCTCTTTGAGATAATCCAGACTTTTCTGATCCTTGTAATTTCCAAGCCAGAAAATGGCACTTTCTCTGATTTTTTTTGCATAGTTACCTAGAGCCACCCTTCGCATGAAATCATAGGTTTTTGTGCTGTCATGTAAACTAATGAAAAAAACAAGGGTTTTCTGCAGGTCATCATTTACGGATTCGAAAGAATCTTCGAGAAATCCGAAGCTTTCCTCTGTATTTGCATCGCCAAGCCAGTAAATGGGTTCTTCCTGGAATTCATAATTTCTTTCTAAGTCGATAAGATGAGCGTCAACAATATCCACATCATTTTTTAAAATCTTATGGAGAAAAATGATTCCTGCTGGTTCAGCACCATTGTGGATACTTAAAGATTTGCTGCTCTTCTCACTCCATTTAAATTGCGACTGGAGTTTTATTCTGCTGTTTTTTGTTGACACAATAAAAGGTTCCGCTGGCTCGCCGTTCCCTCCCATACGGATATTATCCCTGCTTTGAAATGTATAGCCTGTAAAATATATGTCGCCTTGCTTTGATTTTTGGAATTCTTTGCGGGCTCGGTCAAATTTTTGTATTAATGAAATATTTTCTTTGTTCAGAAAATGTACCTTTCCTTTTAAAAATGGGATTGATTCATAACCAAATAGATGCGATCCGCTCCAAACTAAAAGTGCGGCCAGAGGCATTATGACTAAAATTTTTATCGCTTTTTCCATTTGATTTCCCCTTTTTTTCTTTATGGTTTAGTAAAAACTACTTTTCAATAAGTTCTTTTAGAAACTCGAGAGCTTCTTTATTTTTCGATTGGCCTAACCAGAAGACAATCTGTTTTTTAAGTTTGTAGTCTTTTTCTTTTTTTGCCAGTTCGATTAGCCTTTTAATAGTTTTGTCACTCTTGTTTTGTGAGATAGAATAAATCAATCTTTTCTTGAGGTTGACATTGTCTGTTTTAGAATACATATCTGATAGTATATCTAAGACCTCTTCGTTTTTTTCTTGCCCTATGATGAAGATGGCGTTTTGTCTTGCTCCCATATCCTTTTCATTTTTTGCGATGTCAATGAGTTTGTCTCGTGCTTTTTTACTTTTGTTTTGGGAAAAACTAAAAATGAGATTCTTTTTGATGTGAGAATCAGTTTCAGTGTCATAAATTTTTAAAAGTATATCGAGACTTTCTTTGTCCTTTCTCTGCCCAAGCCAGAAGATCGCATTTTTTTTAACCCTTTGATCTGGATCCTTTGCAGCCAACTTGGCCATCAAAGGGATGACTCTTGAATCTTTGGATTGGCTAAGGATAAAAACAGTTCGCTCTCTGAGCTTGGCGTTTTCACTCTTCGTGACAATTTTTTCTAGCATGGGGAAAGCCTTTTCTTCATCCACGTTAAGCAGGGCATTCAACGCCACCAATTTAAGTTCTAATTCTGGATCGATGTTTTCTTCTGGGTGTAAATCCTCCAATCCTAATTCCTCAAGACTTTCTAATCCTTTAACGCCTTCTAATCCCTTAAGGCCTTCTAGTGGTTTAAGACTTCCGTTTATGTATTTTCGAAATTCTGGAAGGCCGTTCTTGACAAGCTCTTCAGCGATTTGTACTCTGAGAACCTTGGCATCATCTGCCCATGAGCTTGTTGAATAGCCTTTGATCATAGAATCAAGATGCATAAGGGCATCTTCTTTAATTTCGAGCTGCTTTTCCATGTTTGTAAGAGTGCTGCTGTATCTGTCCAAGCTGTAACCTAACCAGTAAAGAGATTCGGCCAGATATTTGCTTTTTTTGAATTCTTCAGTGATTTTATCCAATTCTTTGACAGCTTTCATCCACTCTTTTTGGTAGATGGATTTTTTTGCTTTTTCAAAAAGTTCCTGGTCTTTTGCCTTTTCCTGGGAGATAAGAAATCCTCCGAAGATTAATGTAAATACTAAGATTAATAAAATACTTTTAATGGTTTTCATTGTAGTAAACCTCCTTATATTTTTCGTAAGATTTCCATTTTAAAAAGGATATCTCTCTTATCGATAGCTTCTTTAATCAGAGCAGGTCTTTCTTTGTCTTCACTCTTTTGGTTTGCAATTTCTCTTAATACCATATCTACATCTTCCAGAAGCTGTGCGGCGGTAGGGTCAGTCTCGGAGATTATCCTCTTCAAGAGAATATTCTGGATGATGAGATTTTGAGCTGTTTTTTTATCCATCATGATGCTGGTACTGCTTTTTTCCTGGAGAGAGTCGTTTGAATATTCAACAAGGATCGGTTTGAGTTCCTCGAAGTGTTCTTTTAGTGTTTGCTGGATAAATTCCCTGGATGCGGTTTCCTGGTGGAAAGATTCATGTCCTGAAGAGATCCAAAATCTTCCGATGAAAATTCCGAGGAAGAGAACGAGAATGACCGTAGCGGATACGAGTGCCCACCTTGGAAAGAAAAAGTAATTTTTCGACCTGGTAGGTATTTTAGATATACATACATTGATCCCTTTCCAGCATTTTTCCCAGTTTGCTTCCGGGGTTTCTTCTATTTCGGCATCTTTCAACAGACGGAAGATTTTTTTTGTGTATTCTAGATCTTTGGAACATTTGGAACATTTCCTGAGGTGACTTTCTAATTCGGAGTTTTCTTTTTCGCTTAATTCTCCATAGAGATATAAAATGATTTGCTCATTAAATTTACTGCATTTCATAGTTTTTCTCCGAAAAAAAGCTTTTAAAATCCTTTTTAATAGCTGATACTGCTCGAAAAAGCTGTTTTTTCACACTCCCCTGTGAACAATTCATGTATTCAGCGATTTCCTGAGTGCTGAAGTGTTGATAATGTCTCAGGGTGAAAATCATTCTCTGCTTAAAGGATAATTGGTTTAGAATCAGATCTATTTTTTCACGGACTTCTATTAATCTGTTTATATATACAGGATTGAGATTTTCATTGTTTGAAGCTATATTTTGGACATCTTGGCTTATAGAGTGTTTTTCTTTCATTTTTTTGTGTTTTCTCAGGTGATCGATACTGGAGTTAATACTGATGCGGTATAGCCAGGAGGAAAATCTTGTTTGATCCTGAGTGTGAAATTTTTGTAAGGAATTGTATGCCTTGATAAATGTTTCTTGGACAATGTCTTCTGCATCTTCAGCATTCTTTGTATACCGGAAAGCCAGGGAAAAGATCCCATTTTTGTTTTCTTCAAACAATTGCCTGAAGGCTTCATCATTTCCTGCCTGTGCCGATTGAATTATTGACCTCTCATCCATTTTTTTCTTTATATATTAAAACGGGAAATTATAGACTTTAGTTGACCATATTATACGTAAATTTTAATTGTAAGCTCTTTACTCTTTATTATATAGCCTGTAATATTGATTGTGTTATGAAAGTAATCAAAGATTCACTGAGTTTTTCAACAAAGGGGTTTAACGATATGTTGGACCTAACCAGCCATGTTTCAAGAAAGCTGACAGAAAGCGGATTGGAAAATGGAACTGTAACTCTATTTGTTACAGGTTCCACTGCAGGCATAACAACAATAGAATATGAAGAGGGACTTGTTAAGGATTTCTCAGAACTAATGGAAAAACTTATACCGAGCACAGTAACTTATCATCATGATGCGAGATGGGGAGATGGTAACGGATTTTCACATGTGCGGGCTTCGCTGCTCGGGCCTTCTCTGACGGTTCCTTTTTACGATGGAAAACTGGCACTTGGCACATGGCAGCAGATCGTATTTGTCGATTTTGACAACCGTGAACGTTCAAGGAAAATTATCCTCCAGTTTATGGGAAAGTAAGGATACAGCGATACCAGGATATTTGCAGGATGCTTTATTTACTGTTCATATTCTGCCTTATCTGAACTGACCCTTATTTCAATCATGAGTGATAACAAATGACCGACATCAAAGAGAAATTAAAACAGCTCAAAAAAGAAAGAGAAGCCCGTTTGAAATCTCAGCGGATAAGAGACGCATGGGAACAGATAGGAAAAAAAGAAAAACTTACAACCAAAGAAAAACTCCAGCAATTAATCAATCTGACAGACAGGGAAAAACCTAAAAAGCCTAAAATTCAACGGCCTGAACTTGTTGAGCGCGAACCGCTACTGTTTAAAGAAAACCAATATGACCTGAATCATAAATACGGAAAAATCACTCTTGCTCGAGGCCTGGATATTGGAGGCGATACTCTCGCCTGTTTAAGTAAAGACCCGGCTTTCAAAAATCTTGATCTTTCCACATCTCTCTTCATAGACTTAGAGACTACAGGCCTCTCTGGAGGGGCCGGTGTTGTACCTTTCAATGTTGGAATGGGTTATTACAGTGATGACAGATTCTGGGTTGTACAGTATTTCCTTGGTGATTTAGCTGAGGAAGAAAAAATGATTCATGAGCTGGGCAAGTTTTTTACTGATAGAAATTTTCAATCTGTGGTCACTTATAATGGCAAAGCGTTTGATATTCCTCTACTGGAGACAAGGTTTATCCTTTACAGGCAGCCTTTAATTATCAGCGGGCTTCCTCATCTTGATTTTCTATTTCCAGCAAGGAGTCTCTGGAAACATAAGTATGAAAGCTGCCGTCTGTATAATCTGGCGCATGAAGTCCTCAAAACGGGCCGTCTAGAAGATATCCCATCATCTGAAGTCCCCTGGAGATATTTTCAATATCTGGATACAGGAAATTTTGAATTGATTGAGCCTATCCTTTACCACAATGAAGAGGACATCCTTTCTCTTTTGGGAGTCGTTATTGCAGGGGCTCTTGTCTTTTCTGAAGAAAAGGAAAGCGACGCAATGGATTTGTACGGGGCAGGAAAGATTCTTGAAAAGGCCGGGGAAATAGAGAAGTCTGTCTATTTTTTCGAGCGTGCACTGGACGGTAAATTAACAGTAGAGGTCTCGATCCAGACCAAGAAGAGGCTTTCTTACAATTTCAAGAGAAATCAGGAATGGGAAAAGGCTGTTTCACTATGGAAAGAAGTGGCTTCCTTAGATGATGTGTCTTCTACGCAGCTTTTTTCGTTTAGAGAACTTGCAATGTATTTTGAACATAGAGAAAGAGCGTACGAAGAAGCAAGAAAGATTGCAGAAGAAGGATTCGTTCTTTCTCTTAATTGTTCTCCTCATTATAAGAAAGATTTCTCTCACAGACTTGAGCGCATAAAAAGGAAAATTAAGCGTAGTAAGCAGTAAAAAATTGAAAAATACGGACTGATACGCTATAGTTAACATGAGCTGGGAAGCCTGATTTTTTGATAGAATTGACTGAACTGGCTTGAATGCCTTGGCCGTATGTGCGCCCGTAGCTCAGTGGATAGAGCGTCTGACTACGAATCAGAAGGTCGCAGGTTCGAATCCTGTCGGGCGTACCAGTTTATTATTGCTGCGTTTCAGCAAAAAAAGAAAAAAAATTCCTATTATGCTGCTGTTTTTTTACTTGTTTTCTGTTTTTAGGACGGAAATAAAAGCACTCTGAGGAATCATGACTGAACCAACCATTTTCATCCTTTTTTTTCCTTTTTTCTGTTTCTTCAGAAGTTTTTGTTTACGTGTTACATCTCCACCGTAAAGTTTGGCAGTTACGTCTTTCCTATATGGAGAAACTGTGGATCTCGAGATTATCTTACCTCCAATCGCACCTTGAATAGCGATTTTAAATTGATGTCTTGGAATTTCATCTTTGAGCCGGCTGCATATTTTTACTCCCCATTCTCTGGATTTGTCACGATGTACAATGAGGGATAAAGCATCAACATTTTCACCATTGACCAGAATATCAAGCCGTACAAGGTCACTTTCTCTATAATCAATTAATTCATAGTCAAATGACCCATATCCCTGTGTAATTGTCTTGAGCGTATCGTAGAAGTCATAGATAACTTCTGCGAGGGGCATATCAATAATAAGCTCGATACGTCCTGGTGTTGGATAGCTTGTGCGAGGATTGCTTCCTCTGCGTGATAAACATAATTTCATCACAACACCCATATATTTATCAGGGAAAAGAAGAGACGCTTTAATATAAGGTTCTGATGTGCTTTTGATTAAAGATGGATCCGGATAATATTGTGGGTTATCTATTATAATGATCTCATCATTTTTGAGTGTAAGTCTGTATCGAACACTCGGTACTGTCATTATAATAGATAAGTCATATTCCCGTTCTAATCGTTGTTGAAATATTTCAAGATGAAGAAGTCCTAAGAAACCGCATCTGAATCCTTGTCCAAGTGCTGCAGAGGAATCTTTTTGATAGGAAAAGGCTGCGTCATTAAGTTCATACTTATCCAGAGCCTCTCGAAGAAATTGGTATTCATCTGAAGATATAGGATAAATAGAAGAAAAGACTACAGGCTTTGCTTCTTTAAATCCGGATAAGGGTTCAATAGTTGGATTTGAATCTAAAGTAATTGTATCCCCGATCCTGGTATCCCCCAGTTTTTTTATCCCTGCAATAATGTATCCGACTTCACCTGCAGAAAGAATGTCTCTGGGTTTTGTTTCTAAATGAAAGAGTCCGACTTCTTCAACTTTATGAGTAGAACCATTTGATAATAGACGGATAATATCACCTGCTTTAACAGACCCGTCAAAGATGCGGCAGTGAATTATCGTTCCACGAAAAGAATCATAATGAGCATCAAAAATAAGGGCTTTAAGCTGTTTGTCAGGGCTGCCTTTTGGCGGGGGGATATATTTAACTATAGCTTCAAAAACATCGTTTATCCCTGTTCCTTTTTTAGCAGAACATAGGATTGCCATATTAGAATCAAGGCCCAGTTCATTTTCAATTTGTTCTTTAGTCCTGTCAATATCTGCAGATATAAGGTCTATCTTATTTATTACAGGAATTATTGTAAGGTCATGTTCCATGGCCATGTAAAGATTTGCAACTGTTTGTGCTTCTACTCCTTGTGATGCATCAACAATAAGAATCACGCCTTCACATGATGCGAGGGCACGGGATACTTCGTATGAAAAATCTACATGGCCAGGGGTGTCAATCAGGTTAAGTGAATAATCTTCACCGTTTTTATCTGTATAAGGTAGTGTTATAGTATGGCTTTTAATGGTAATCCCTCTTTCTCTCTCAATGTCCATTGTATCAAGTATTTGGTCCCTGAATTCTCTTTGTGAAACCATGCCTGAAGCTTGGATAAACCTGTCTGCAAGGGTAGATTTTCCATGGTCGATATGAGCGATAATGCTAAAGTTTCTGATGCTTAACATCTTTGATTCTCTTAATACTGAATTTTTTCAAATGATTGTCTTCATGAATAATTCAGGTCAAACAAACATTCTAACATATACCATTTGACGATGCACACTTTGGAGGAATCTGTTTGTTCTGGAAGCAAAAAGTCTATGTAGTCGCTATGTTACCTAGTTTCTTGACCACGGGAGGTTTTTGGGCGGCATGCCAAAGGTCAAGTTTAGCCTGCATATATAACCAGCTTTCGGGAGAAGTGTTGGTAGCCATGCCTACCCTGACCGCCATTTCCGGGCTCATCGATGCTTTGCAGTTTATTAATAACGACATGGTTTTGCGGGTCACACCCAGAAATTTAGCCACTTCGGTTATGGTAAGCCCAAGGGGTTTAATAATATCCTCGTTTAATACTTCTCCTGGATGAACAGGTTTTCTTTTTTTTGTCATTTAAAGTCCTCCCCTCGCTAATGATAGTCTCGATAATCCACATCGACGGCATCAGACCTTTCGAATCGAAATGTAACCCGCCAATTACCAGAAACCCAGACGGACCAGGTTCCTGATTCTCTGCCAGTAAGTTCATGAAGTTTATAACCGGGTAAGTTCATATCCTGTGGCCTTATGCATGCGTCCAGGCGATCTAATATCCGAGCAAGCTTAGCAGCATGTTCCGGGTTAACGCGCCTCCGGTCACCCTCGTAATAAAATTTTTCCAGCCCATTATGTTTGAAAGATTTGATCATTCATAATTCCTTCCGAGACAGTATAATCTTAACTTGTTACCCGTTACGTGTCAAGTATCATCATAGCCTTCCAATAATATAAAAGACGTACCGAGACAGTGATGATTCTCAGGCAGAACCGGAACAGGAGTCTACCGTATGATATGGGAGTCTGGGGAGGGTAGTGAGTAGTATTGAGATAAACTGCTCCTTTTTACCCTCAGGTTCATCGCAATAATGAGTACCTGAGTTGATGAAAAAAGGGCAATAATTTCGAACTGCATGTTCAATTTTTAATAGCCTAAGTCAGTCCGGTCTCCTGACCCTGACTGCAAGTTGAGGAGTTTGCAGTGGCAGAGGAATTGCAGACATGACTTGACAGAAACACGAGATTAAGCATAAAATTGAAAATTCTAATTTTGAACAAAATTCTAAATGAATAAAAAAGGAGAAAGAATCGTGAAAAAAACCAAAAGTATTACTCTAAGTATTTTATGTCTGATTGCCTTAACTGCTTTAATGATGTCAACTGCACAGGCTCAAGAGAATCATGGCCCTCTATCGCAAATCATTATATACAAAGGGAAAGTTGCAGGAACAGGGCCAGGAATTACTACATTCAAACTTATAGTTGGAGAGGAAATGACGGTGACTGCAAAAGGTTTTGATTCCGAAGGAAACGAAGTCCCTATCTGGCCTACCTGGAGGGGAGATAGAGAACTTTCCATAAGAGTTGTCGAAGGTAGAAGCAAAACCGCTGTTGTAAAAGCTCTAAAAGAAGTTGCTGGTGCTGCGTTCTTCTCTGCCGTTTATATTACAGATGACGGGAAGAAAGTAGTAGGAGAGGCAATGGGTGAGATTAAACCAGAAAAATAATAATAACCTCAATATTCCATATAGTAGTCAATAGCCTAAGTCGGTCCGACCCCTGACTATCCGGAAGGTTCGGAAGTTTTCAATATTTATGAAGTCGGTGATTTTAAGAAGGTACCTGGTACCTTTTTTAAGAATGTTCACCTTTGGATTTGCTTAAGTTTAGCAATTTGAGATTTTCGTCTGGAGTTTTCTTGGATAGGTTTTAAGACATCCTTTAAAACTTGAGAAGCATTGAGTATTTCAATTCCTATGAATTCTTTTTTATCATCCAGCTCTATATGGATTCCGGGATATATTTCGATAAAAGCATCTTCTTTTCCGCCCTTTAAAAATGAAAGTACGTCATTTTCTTGATCATATAAAATTTTTAGTACATTTCTCATAATTTTTTCCACAGATTATTTTTAATTCTATTGTCTTTTTGAGATTTTTTCAACGGATGTATTGTTAAAATCACAACTTTCTGTTTTTTCTCTTTATATGCAATCATCAAATCACGTTTTTTTTCAAAATATTCTACTTTTTTTATAGCTATAAAGTTTTTGGTCTCGGAATCAAAATATTTCTCATCGAATCCTTTAAGATCATTTTTGGCAGCTCACAAGGGATTTTCCGTAAAGATAGTCTTTGTCTTAAGTGGGATGAATATTCAATTTCCATTATGTATTAACTCCATGTATTCCTGTTATAAAAGACGTTTAAGGCCCCATAATTTCTCACACAAGGGGTGTGATTGGAAAATCCAAAAAAACTGTACCTGGTACAGGTAAAAACGTACCTTGTACATTTTTCACCTGGCGGTGAAATACTTGTTCTGCCTGGCAGAGGCTGGCTTTTGATCCTGAGTGAATAACCTCAGCGAAAAAAAAGCGTAAGAAAATTTGACACTCGATCTTTATCTGTGATATAAAAGAATCTACCTATTGCAAAAGGACCTACCATATGAGGGGGTAGAAAATGAGGAAACTCAGGGATGTATTCATTCTTATATGCTTTATTCTAATCATTATTAATCCAGCCTGCAAAAAACAAGCTTCGAATAAAAAATTACCAGAGACACAGCTTCCTGGCAGTGCAGAAGTAGATGTCTCAAAGATAGAAAACTCGACAGGCCTTAATTTCGAAATTCTCAAAACCGAGGCTCACGGATACAAACCGGTTCACAAATTCTTTTGGGTTTGCGTGAGCGAAAAACCGGACGAACAAAAACTAAGAAATCTCGCAGAGGCTATCATAAAGGAAGTAATTTCCAGCAAACCTAAGATATATCACAGTTTTACCATCCATTTTTTCTGCGAAAGTGAACTAGAAGAAACTCTAGAAAAATCGAATCGCTTTGCACAGGCAACATTCCTTCCTGAGGGCAGTTGGCTTAAGGTGGGAAGAGTCCCAATCGATGATTATAAAGACTATAAATTGACCTGTGAGTTCATCGAATAAATCTTATTCTTTTGATTCTAAATTACGTGAGCATACGTTGCTGCAGTTGACCGAATGGAACGTGATAACCCCATTAAAAATATTGTGTCTGTCTTTCCTTTTGAAAAAAATTCGCTTGAGATTTTAGAAAGAGTATTATAGATTAAGAAACTCAGAAAGGAGAAGTTATAATGGAAGAATATGAAGATGAAATTGAATTGATGGATTACCTGAATGTCATATGGAAGAAAAAATGGCTTATCATCCTTCCCACCTTATTCTGTGTCGTTATTGTCGGAATAATCAGCTTCCGTCTCCCCCGCATATGGGAAGTTGATGCCATAATCCAGCCGAGTAAAATTCTCGTTAAGACTGAGCAAGGCCAGTTTGAAGAAGTGGTGGTTGTTAGCCCTAAACAAATAGTGGGTCAGATTAGTCAGGAAGCTTACAATAGGTTGATAGGGGCCGAACTGAACCTGGATATAAGAACATTCCCTGAATTAAAGGCGGAAAACATCAAGGATACAAATTTAGTAAAGATTTCCATAAGAGAGCGAGACACTGAAGAGGCAAAATTAATTTTATTCTCCCTTTTCAAACATTTAAAAGCAGATCTAGATGAAAAGATAGATATCGAAATGAAAGGGATTGATTCCCAGATAAAAAATCAAGAAATAGTAAAGACAATGATAGAGGACCAAATTAAAGTATTTAAGAGTAAGCTTAGAATTGTAAAGCAAAGAAAAAAAGAAATTGAAGCTGAAATGAGTGATGTAAGAAAAAGGATTAAATCATTAGAGGAAGAACAGAGGGTGAATTTGAAGAAAGAAAAAAGGAGCGAATCTGAAAGCTTGGGGATGCTTCTTTATTCCAATGAGATCCAACAAAGCTTAAGATATCATAATACATTAAATGAATTGTTGAACAACAAGAAAATAGAAGAAGAGAATTTAAATTTAGAATTAGATAATGGAGATAAAAATATTAGTCAAATAGAAAATACAATTAACGATTTAAATGAAGAAAGAGGAAGAATAGATTACGCACAGCTCATTAAGGAACCGACATCCTCTCTTTATCCCGTTTCACCCAGAAAAAAACTCAACGTCCTGATTGCCGGAATCTTAAGCCTCATGATTTTTACCATCCTTGCCTTCTTCCTTGAATACATCCGGAAAAACAGGGCTAAAGAGGATAAGATATAGATAATATCTGTTCCATGGAAAAGTAAATAAATGAATGTGCGTAGCCGTACTTGAAGAGGCCTGAATAATCGAATGAAAATTTATCTACCCAAAAAGCCCACCGGCGGTAGCCTATCTAAATCCACATCAAATGATTTATAGCTTTTCTTGTCGGAAGAATTCCGACAAAGATATTATGTATCCGTGTAGATCAGCGTCTAATGTTTTAATCTTTTATCCGTGTCAAAAGCAAAAAGAGAACTTGGCTGGGAACCGAAAGTGAACTTCGAAGAATTGGTAAAGATAATGGTCAAAGCTGACTGGGAAAAGGTGCAGATGAAAGCTAAAAATCTTTTTTCAGAAGATCCTAAATATTCTTAAAATAGAGGTCATCCCTTACTAGAAATGGATTTTAGAAAGAGGTTAATTTAGTCCTGCCTCAATCTTTCATGGGTTCGGCATATATCTTTAAATTGTATTGCAAACAAAATGATAATTGTGTATAATTGTTCTCCATAATGAACGATATGGATAAAATTCGCTACATCCTGCAGGACTACTTTGAGTCATCACTTCCTCCATTAATAGAAAGGGAATTTCCTTATTCCTTTCTTGATTCAAACCTTGTTATCTCTATTGTTGGCGTAAGAAGAAGTGGAAAGACTTACTTGCTTTATCAACTCATTAATAAATTAAAGAAAACTGTTCCTTCCCATAACATAATTTATATAAACTTTGAAGACGATCGTCTCTACCCCTTAACAGGAGAAGAATTAAAAGTATTACTTGATATCTACAAACAAAATTTTTCTTATGACCAACAAAAACCTTTATATCTTTTGCTTGATGAAATTCAGAACATTCCCTTATGGGAAGCCACAATCCGCAGGCTTTATGACAGAGAAAAAAATCTGAAAATAATAATAAGCGGTTCAAGTTCTCGATTGCTTTCCTCAGAGATTTCTACTGCACTCCGGGGAAGAACTTTAACTCACAAAGTTTTTCCATTCAGTTTCAAGGAATTCTTAAAAGCCAACAAAATAAACTTCGAAATCAAAAATATAAAATACAGCACAAAAAGAAACATTATAATAAAAGGCCTTCGAGATTATCTTGAATTTGGTGGATTTCCCCAGGTTGTTCTTGAAGAAAATAAAACTGAACTCTTACAAGAATATTACCGTGCCATATTATATCGGGATATTGTCGAAAGATATCAAATAAAAAATCTAAGATTATTCGAAAATTTTCTTAAAGTAGTAACGCAACATACCGCCAGTTTATTCAGCTACGGCAAAACTCTCAATCTTTTCAAATCTATGGGTCATAAAATAAGTAAAAATACTCTAATTGAATATATGAAACATATAGAATCTACTTTTTTTGCCTTTGAAGTTCCAATATTTTCCTATTCTATAAAAGATCAATTACAATATCCTCGAAAGCTCTATATCATAGATACCGGCATAAGAAATGCTGTATCATTCAGGTTCAGCCTGGATTGGGGGAAATTAGCAGAAAATTTAGTGTTTATAGAATTGAAAAGACAGGATAAAGAGATTTATTACTGGAAAAACAGTAAAAATCTGGAAGTAGACTTTTTGATTAAGGAAGGATTGGAAATTGAGGAACTCATTCAGGTTTGCTGGAATATTGAAGATGAAAAAACCAGAAAGAGAGAAATCAAGGCTTTATTGAAAGCAATGGATGAATTTAAGATTAAGGAAGCACTGGTGATTA
>AWNV01000046.1 GCA_000493965.1 Candidatus Aminicenans sakinawicola JGI OTU-1 | reverse complement strand
CAAAAAAGAACACCCACGGGATCTTGTTCATTGCAAATGGTGCATGGTCGCTTCCGCCGCTAGCAGTCTCTGATTTTCTTAAGTGAAGTGATAATCCGACAAACTGGTTGTTTTCCTTTAACGTGTCAGCTAATTCAGGGGAGTTTGCGTCCAGCGATAGGCTGATGAAGTTTTTCACATCTATCTTTTTCAATATCTCCTTATCAATATCTGCTCCAAAAGCTCTTCCCATCCTCTCCAGGCGATCCTTTGTTAACTCTCTGCTGATCATATCGAGATTAAGGCATGCAACTGTCTTTTCTAACGGATAGATTGGATGGGTCACATAATATCTTGATCCAAAAAGGCCTTTTTCTTCTCCTGTCCACAGGGCAAAAAGGATTGAACGCTTTGGCTTGATCGGGTTTTTAGCGAAGGCTTCTGCAATCTCCATTACTCCCACAGACCCTGAACCATTATCATCGGCGCCGTTAAATATATAGTCGCCTCTCATGCCGAGATGGTCGAGGTGTGCTCCGATTACAATTATTTCGTCTTTTAGCTCGGGGTCAGATCCCTCGATATAGCCAAGTACATTGTGGCTGCTGACCAGCTTTGTCTGAGCTTTGTTTGAAATAGTAAAAGTTACATTGTTAAGCTGCATGGAATGAGATCGAAGGGTTTTCTCGATTTTTCCCTTTAATGTATCGATATCCTGGTCCATATATTCAAGTATATTGTTGGCCATTTCACGCGAAATCCTTATTGTTGGAAGAGAGTCCCACGGCATGGGCATTTTTTTGTCCTGGATCATTGAGAGCCTGCGGCGTGGGACAGGAAAAATTGGCCGTTCGTCATTAATTTTTTGTGATAAAATAGCCCTTCTGGCTATGTCCGGATTTTTATTCGGGGAATTTTCGACAAGCATGATAGCTACTGCTCCCTTCTTCTTGGCAAGCTCTGTTTTTGGAGATGTCCTTCGCCGCATCTGCCTGGGAGGATTATATTTTTTCTTTAATTCCCCCTTATTAAAAGGAGACTCCGGGTCATCTTTGCCTGGAGTTTCTGACAGTATCATGACTATTTTCCCATTAACATCTATGTCTTTGTATTCGTCAAACTTCAATGATTTTTCACAGATTCCGTATCCGACAAATACAACCGGTGCAGTAAAAGAATGCGTTTCACTTGCATTATAAGAGTAGTCCATGTTGGGATAAAAAGTCTTACTCTTTTTTTGTGTGCCCTTCTGCCAGTCAACGTGTGCAACCCCCTCATTTCTGAGAATTTCCTTGAATGCAATCTCCTGGAAATAGCTCCGTTCGGGTTTTTTGGGAGTTTGTTGCTGTCCAAATGAGCGGCGCATTACAGGTCTGCTTAAGTCACCAACAGGTTTGATATCCCAAATAGAAAACATCGCTGCAACGTATTCTGCTGCAATGTCATGTCCGAGAGAAGCAGTGTCTCTTCCATGGAGATAATCTGAGGATAAAAATTTTAAATAGGTAACCGCGTCTTTTCCTGTTATGGAATCAAACCCGCACTTAATTTTCTCCGGGACAGGCTGAGTTTTTTCAACTATAGAGAAATTTTCCATCGGGTCTGGCTTTTTCTCCTCGCTTTTTTGCTGCACAGCCAGTAAGGAAAACGTAAAAAGACTCAAAACGAGCAGGGAAACAAGTGTTTTTTTCATAGATGACCTCCTAAATATATGAATATAAAAAATTAATGATTGTTGATATAGAATTCCATTTCTTAAAAATTGGAATATAGCACATTCCAGAAAAGATTACTAAGGATTAAAATACGGCTGGCACATTATCAAAAGAATCGAGTAAGCTGCGGTAATCAATTTTCCTTGGCTACAATGAATTTTATGTATTCGCTTTTATTTGAAAAATGAAGCCGTTGGTCAGGCGTAAATAAAAAAAAGTAGAACCAGATATGATTTTTTCCTTTAAGATGGGGATTTTGAGTATAACCACTTATCTTTCTTAAGGGATATCCATCTCCTAAGGGTTTACCCTCATTTTTTCCGATTTCAGTCTGCTGAGATTATCAATCATGTGTATTATAGCGAAAATTTGAAGGCGGTCATAGAGAAATTGAATAAGGAGAAGGGCAGGGAAGTATCAGCCGGCGGAACCGCCACCGCCGCCGCCTCCACCGCCGCCGGAAAATCCTCCACCGCTTCCGGAGGAATAGTGGGCGGCTGAAGTGCTGGCCTGATGTATGGAAGTGGACATGGATTCAATACTGTTGATCATGCTCTGAATCCGGCCCGTATTGACGAAAAGTGCCCGGTTGTATCCGACATACCACACCGGAGAAACAGCTCTCTTATCCTGGATTATTTTCGGCAGCATTTTCAGAATCTTTTTCGCATTTCCGAAAATAATAGCAAACACTAGATAATGTTCCCATAATTTATATGCTTCTGGTGGAGTATCCTTGAAACGGGAAAAATCATCCAGAAAATGTTCGAGTGCCTTCCATAACTCGTTTTCCTGCGCCCAGTGTTTATCCCGGCGTTTGATCTTAGGAATCAAGATTATCGCCAGTACCATAAGCACCGGATTTACAGTCAGGATTGCCAGGGGAAAGGACACAGACATGAAGATCTTTCTCATCCGGTTGCTGGCTGGTTCAATGAATTCGTGTTTTTCTGCCTCTTCCTTCACGGCTTTCTGCCATTTTCTGTACCATTTCTGGAATTCCTGTGGTTTCTTATGGAAATATTTTTTCAAGTCTTCGACTTCAAGTCGGTCGCCAGTTTGACCCGACTGGTCCGCGATATCTATAAAAATCTGCCTGAGAAACATCGTTTCATACGACAGCAACCCAGAGTCGGTCTGAAATTCCTTGCGGCAGATTATGGTCGTTTCATATTCCTGCTTGTGTCCGAACAGGGAACATTTCTCTTCTAAATGGTCTTCAAGCTCTAGATAGCCGCGGCGAGCCAGGTCGAAAAGAGTCGCCGTAAACGAGCTGGGCGTGATATCACGGCCTTCACGCAGCAGCACTTCGACGAGTGCCGGTACTAATGTCGAAGGCAGTTCACGGTAATATTCCGGAATATCCGTAAACCGATAATCTTTTCCCACTCTTTTCCAGGACCAGTTGTAGAAAAACAGCCAGAGCAGTGACCCGACAACAAGCCATGCCAGCCAGACCGTAAGCATCATCATCATTCTTTTCTTATGCTTTTCCCTGGCTTTTTGAGCTTGTTCTGCCCGTTCAATGGTCTGCTGTACGAATCGGGCTTCCTCCTTCTTGATGGATTCTCGTGTATGCCGGTCAGAGGGAATCCCGCTGACCATTCCGGAGGGCCACACCACTCGGATCTCTACGTGCTGGCCGGAATGCAGGTTTCTGGCAGTAAAACGGACTGTCTTGAGGTCAACGATTGTCACATATCCGGAAAGCGGCCCGTGCCCGTAAACCAGAAGGTCATCCCGCGACTGAACTTCTTCCGGAAGATGTACTTGTATCTTTACAGTGGATGTAGGTCTGTCCCACCCTGAACCTATGATCTGCCAGTAAAGCTCTGAGACCGAGGGATAGCTTATGATCCCGCCTCGGATGATGTAATGGATATGAAAAGTGCGCTTCTCATTACGGGCATGGAAAAACCATTTGGCTTCGAACTTCGAGCGGTTAGAGGAAGTCTCGATCCGTAATTCATTTCCCTCTTCATCCAAGATACGGAAATCCTCAAGCGAAGCATTATAATGATACCCCTGCCGGTTTAATTGTAATGGTATCCAGAGAGATGCCCAGGAAAAACTGCCCTGGAAGTCATATGTCCGGTATTCATCCACTGTAAACGAACCGTCTTTATGGACATCGATCTCGATTTGGACTTCGGGAAAGTAAAAAGTCTTACTGTCTGCCCTGGCCGGGGAGATGAAGGCTGCAGACAATACCAAAAAGCAAAGAAATGTAGTAACCGTTTTAAAAAAACGCTCTGTTTTCATTTTAATGGAAAATTTTACCATTTAAATTAGGAATGTTCAAGAAATGGCGATCCGAAATTGCTGTCTCTTGACATTATTAAATGTTCAGGACTAAGATTGCTGAAAAAAGTTGGAGAGGAAAGAATGCTAATAAGAAAAAAAATTACTGTCTTTATCCTGTTTTGCCTTTTTATGGGGATTCGAGTCTACGGGATTGAGGACGAGAGCCTCCTTCTAAAAATTGGAAATCCTAAACTAAAGAACAAGACGATGATCATTTTTCCAGGGAATATTTATTCGGCCCGCACCGGGGAAGTCATTTCTTTTTCTGAAATGATATCCGAAATGAAAAGCAGTCGATTTGTTTATGTGGGAGAAACGCATAATAGTCTACCTATTCATGAGATTCAGTTTAAAGTCATAGAAGCCTTATCTGGTGAGGGTGAACTGCCCTGTATAGGCATGGAAATGTTCCCTATTAACTTCCAGGACGTGCTGAATAAGTGGAGCCTTGGTATTCTGACGGAAGAGGAATTCATCCGGAAAATCCAGTGGTATATCACATGGAATTTCAATTTTGGATATTATGAACAGATATTTAATCTGGCTAAAAAAATGAAAATTCCCATTTATGCTCTAAATATACCCAGAAGTGTAATAAAAAAAATCCGGATGAAAGGTTGGGATTCTCTTTCTGAAGAGGAACAGAAATTATTGCCCAAGCCTGATCTTTCAAATAAAGAACATAGAGCTCTTATTCGCAGGATATTTGAAACTTCCGATATTCCACCCCAGATGAAAGGAAGATTTTTGGATATGGCTTTTGAAGGGCTTTATAGGGCGCAATCGGCATGGGATGAAGCCATGGCCTTTTATGTTTGTAAGGCCTTTCGGCTTGAGAATAAGCCTGTTGTAGTCCTGGTTGGTTCAGGCCATTTGCTTTATAATCTGGGAATCAACCGCCGGGTCTTTGAAAAAAACAGTCTGCCTTTTAGCACACTAATCTGTGTGACTGTATCAAAGGAGAAAAAGAGTGTCCTAGTCTCTAGAAGCCTGGCCAATTTCGTCTGGGGAATTTCTGAAGAACAAAGGCCTGCCTTTCCATCTGTAGGCCTTAGTTTGAAGAATTTTAAAGGTCTGTCAAACATTGTTGTCTCTCAAAATCCCATGGGAGGTGCGGCTAAAAATGTCTCTTTTCTAAAGGGGGATGTTATCCTTTCTGTGGACGGAAAAGTTTTCAGTGATATAAACGAACTGCGTACATATTTAGCCCGTTTTAGCTGGGGAGAATCTGTTAGATTTCGAGTTTTGCGGAATGGAGAAGAGAAAAAAATCACATTAAAATTTTAACCTGGCAGCTTTTATGATTAATTCAGGTTTGATGAGGAGAATTTGAGTGCATGTTTGCGCTCCACTAAGATTTTTAACGCCATTTCCTCCCGATCTTCTCGGCTCTGCTGGAACTCCGCATGTTTATCTTAAGCAACGCCACAATATCCGCGGACCATTATTAACACTGCCCCTTTGATTATACAGTGCTCACACATCCATCAGGCCCGACTTCGTCGGATTCCCTCGAAGATCGACTCAGAAAGGCTAAATCTTTTAATGTCGCTTCCTCCATCCCCTCAAATTCATATGCTTTACGCTGTTAGTTTGTGAGCCAACCTATGGTATAGAATAAAGCAGTTACAAGGATTTCTTGGATAACGAGTTAGATTGATATATATTGTTTCATGGAGAACGATCAAAACTAGTTGATATTATATTAATTCTATCAGCAATTTTTATGAATAATCCAGGTGGAGAGGTGGAACGATGACAACTAAAAGACTTGCGTTTTTAATGTTTATATTATTATGTGGGCTTTCTACATTCGCTCAAACGCCAAGAGATGAACTTCTAAAAAGAGTTGCCATACCATCGCAAAAAGACTTGCGGGGGCTTGTTGACCTAGTTGGTTTTTCTCATACAAGAGACCAAACAAATTCCGTTGTCAGCATTCTGGAAAAAGTCGAAAGAAAGAAAATTCTCGAGAATCAGAGAAAATACAATTTTGACAGCAACACGTCTTTCATTGCTGGCATTTGTCCTCATGATGACTACTTTTATGCCGGGAGAGGTTACATTCAACTCATGAAATATATTAACGCACCAAAAGTCATTCTTTTTGGCACCTGTCACTGGGCAAAAACTTATGGTCTCAAAGATAAATTCATCTTTGACTCTTTTAAAAACTGGAGAGGGCCATATGGAAACATCTCTGTTTCTCCTGTCCGTGAAGAGATAAAAAAAGGCCTTGATGAAGAAGATTATCTTGTTGATGATGAGGTTCAGACTGTTGAGCATTCTCTAGAGGCTTTGCTCCCATTCCTTCAACATTTCAATCGCTCTGTCGAAATTGTTCCAATTTTGGTTCCTTACATGAACTGGGAAAAAATGGATGAACTGGCTTCACGGCTGGCTTCAGTTCTTGCAGAAATCATAAAAAAGAACAACTGGAAATTGGGCAAAGATATTGCCTTCCTAATCTCGACAGATTGTGTCCACTATGGGGATTATGGATGGAGTTATTATAATTACTGTCCTTTTGGAACAGATGCTGACGGGTATAAAAAAGGAGTTAAACAAGATATGGCTCTTATCAAAAACTTTCTTTGTGGAGAGATAGAAACATCTAGGATTAGAGATTTCTTTTGGAAATGTGTTGACCCAAATGATCCATATCAATACAAGATAACATGGTGCGGGCGGTTTTCTGTTCCGATGGGATTAAACTTCTTATTCCATCTTGGCAGGAAATTACAGCACAAACCTTTTCATGGGGTTTTTCTGCGTTACGGAACAAGCTTGAGCTTTCCGGCGCCTCCATTAGAAAAGCTTAATCTAGGAACAACATATTATTCAAACCTTCACCACTGGGTTGGCTTTACCTCTATCGGCTATTTGATGGATGAAGATAAATAAAAACGCAAAAAGAAATGTGATATAAAACTTAAATAGCGATTTGATTTTGAGAAAAATATTAAATTATTTCCTTTGCCTTTTCTATATTCTATTTGTTTTTTTATGGTTTAAAGACAATATCTTCCCTTTTAAAAAAATCAATATCAGCTACCTATTTCCTTTGGCATGCATGGGAATAATCGGGGGCTGGCACCTGCTTCTTTTTATCAGAAAAAGACGGCACAACCTCTCAGAAATAATGAGGCAGATGTAGTTCTAGGATCAAGGTTTTTATCGTATGGAGCCCACAGAGTTCTCTATTATTGGCATTATCTTGGAAATAAGTTTTTAACTTTTCTATCCAATATGTTTACTGATTTGAACCTAACCGATATGGAAACAGGTTATAAAGTTTTTCGAAAAGAAGTCTTCCACAAAATAAAAATTAAAGAAAATCGTTTTGGCTTTGAACCAGAGATAGTCGCAAAAATAGCGCAAATGCGCCTAAGAGTATACGAAATGGGAATTTCTTATTATGGACGTACCTATGAAGAGGGAAAAAAAATAGGCGCAAAAGATGGATTCAGAGCTTTGTATTGTATATTTCATTACAATGCGCATAAAGCACCCCTTCCAATTCAATTAATAATCTATATATTAATTGGCACAGCAGCAGCATTATTTAATCTTTTAGCCTTTTTAATATTATATTCATTAGGGTTAAAAGTAGTGATATCAGCTCCAATAGCATTTATATCTGCTGCAATAATAAATTATTTTTTATGCCTTGCTGTGCTGTTTAGACACAAGGCTAAATGGAAATCATCTACTGAAGTAATCGTTTATATAGCTGTTGTCCTTGCAGTAGCAGTGTTAGATTTAATGATTACCAAGTCATTATTAAATATGAATATTGCGCCCGCAGCAGCAAAAGCTGTTGCGACTGCCATAACTTTCATTCTGAACTTTATGGGAAGGCGTTTCTTTGTTTTTCCGGAACCTAGCAGTGGCCCTTGGCAACCACAAAAAGAGCGATAAACAAAAAACTTTCCTATAATTCTGCAAGAAAAAGCCAATATATTAAGTGGCTCACTTTTCACGACCATCTACACCTGCTGGTGGATCGTGGATTCTGGATGGGGTCTGCCTATACTGTCGGCATCAACACCACTCCCAATCGGGATTCACCGCCGGGCTCTGCCTACGCTGCACTCTGCAGTCAGGATCAGAACGTCCTGACCAATATTCCCGGATATCGATTGCTATACCGCAGCCCGCAGGGATACCAGAGCGACCTGTACAGGGTATTCATCTTGGAGTGAACCTAGGATCTCTCGGTAACGAGCGCCTCTTGACAACATTCAAAAATAAAACATAAATTTGCCATTTGTTTGCCATTTAATGGCAAAAATAGCTTAAAATGGCATAGTCTAGTTGAAAATAAAACCTAAGGAAAACTATTGAAAAAAAGGGGTAATAGGTGGCGCGCCTGGAGAGACTCGAACTCCCGACCCGCTGCTTAGAAGGCAGCTGCTCTATCCTAACTGAGCTACAGGCGCACCTGTTATCAATCTGTCCGGTCTGATAAGGATAAACCTCTTTCAGAATATAGCGCAATGCTTTTTATTTTTCAACGTGATGTTTACGAAAGCAGGTCTGATTATGTGTTTTGAAATCAAATCGGGGAGGCCGGATTTGAACCGGCGGTCTCCTGCTCCCAAAGCAGGCGCGTTAACCAAGCTGCGCTACTCCCCGCGGTTATCATGTTAAACGTCAACTTCAAAATTTTGCATGGCTTATGATACACTTCTTTTAGGAAAAATGTAAACTATTATTCCCTTAGCGTAAATACTGGCTTGGTTTCATCGGTTGCTCTTTTTTTTGTCTATTAATAGGCGTCCATTATTGCGGTGAGCCAAAACATGTATGGATCAGATCGGACTAATTCCGTCCAATGTTCTTTTCAATTTCACTTCTGTCGATCTTAATTATTATTGGCCTTCCGTGAGGGCAAATAGAGGGATTCGAAGTCTTAAAAAGTTCCTCCACTAGATAATTCATTTTTTCATAAGAAAGGGGCTCTCCTGCTTTTATGGCTGTCTTGCAGGCCATTGTGGCCAAAAGCTTTTTCTTTTTACCTTCTATTTTTTCTTTGTCTAGTTCTGCCAGTAGGGAGAGAAGAATGTCTTTGGCTTCCTGTTCTTTAAACATATCAGGATATTCCCTTACAGCAAAGCTATAGCTTCCCATGGCTTCCACCCTGAAGCCCGCCTCTTCCAGAAGCACTTTATTCTGTTCAAAACTCAAAATCTGGGAGGGCGAGAGCTCAACAAGGAGCGGAAGCAATGCTAATTTCCTGGGCCATTTCTTTTTCTTATCTATTTCCTGATATGCCTCAAACAAAACCTTCTCATGTGCATTGTGCTGATCAATGATAAATATCCCTTGCTGATCTACGGCAATAATGTAAATATTCAGGTACTGCCCAAGAATACGAGGATAGCTCCTTTCCTCTTTCACTTGTGGAAAAAACAAATCTTTTGTTCCATGAGTCTCTTTTTTTGCATCTCTAAAAACAGGAAAGTATTTATCCTCCGCTATTCTGGAATTTGGTTTCTTGTCTTTCTGAAAAAGATAGACCTCTTTCACTCCTGCATTCTTGAGCAATGCCTGTTCAATGCTCATATGCACGAGGTGAAACATGAAACTGGAATCGTTAAACCTAACCTCTGCTTTGGCCGGATGTACATTTACATCAACATCTGATAAAGGACAGCTCAGGAAAAGGAAGGCTTCTGCATAATAGTCCTTTTCTAAAAATCTAATAAAAGCACGGTTCAGGGCGGCTAAGAGGGTTTTGTCTTTGACCGGCCGTCTATTTACAAAAAAAAGCTGATGGCTTCTGTCTCTACGGCCCTGAGCCGGACGTGAAACATACCCGTAAAGCCTTTTTCCTTCCTCTCCATAATCGATTTCCATGAGTGTATCTAATACGGATCTGCCGTAAACCTGATAGATCCTCTCCTTCAGGGTTTTTACTGGAGGATAATTAAACACCACTCTGGCTCCATGCTTTAAAGAAAATCCCGTATCATGGAAGGCAAGGCAAATAAAAATCAATATTTTTATAACTTGAGAAAGCTCTGCTCTTTCCGTCCTGAGGAATTTCTTTCTTGCGGGCAGGTTAAAGAATAAATCTTCAACTTCTATGCTTGTCCCGTGGGGAAAAGCTATGTCTGAAACACACAAAACTTCATCTCCCTTGCGTTTAATCAGCGTTCCCTTGTCTTCTCCCCCTTCAGAAGTCTTTAAAGTAATCCGGGAAACAGCAGAAATGCTCGGAAGCGCCTCTCCCCTAAAGCCCAAGGTCGAAATACGGTTTAGGTCGTCTTCTTCCTTAAGCTTGCTCGTGGAATATCTCTTAAAGCAAAGAAGGGCGTCTTCACGACTCATCCCGCAGCCGTTATCCATGACATGAATGAGTCTTTTTCCTCCCTCTAAAATTTCAACTTTTATGTCGGAAGCCTGCGCATCCAGTGAGTTTTCAACGAGTTCCTTGACTGCTGAGGAGGGCCGTTCGATAACTTCACCTGCGGCAATTTTTTGGGAAATCTCGGGGGAAAGAAGAATAATCTTATCCATATTAATTAACCTGCGTTGATTATCTTCCCTCTGGTTTCTTTACTATTTACATCTGTTATTTTAATTTTGACTTCTTCCTTTTCTCTCACAGGGCATGAAGGAATAAAAACCTTAAAATAATTAGAAGTCAATACCTGAGCTGCACTGTTTTCCTTTTTTATCACAACAGCATCGAATTCCTTTCCAAGGAAAATATGACGGAAGCGGGTATTTTTTTCCGCAGATAGTCTCCTCAACAGTCCTGCTCTTTCTTTTTTTACTTTATCTTTCACTTGGGGCCATTTTGACGCCTCAGTTCCCGGTCGGGGAGAGTATGGAAACACATGGAAATAAGTCAAAGGTGATTGATCTAAAAAAATGTAGGTTTTCTCAAAATCATCCTCTGTTTCTTCAGGGAAGCCTACTATGATATCTGCTCCAATAGATGCTGCGAGCAAAGCTTGCCGTAAATACGTTATAATCTTCCTGTAATGTGCCACATCGACTTTTCTTCCCATGCGGTGGATAATATTATCCGAACCGTGCTGAAGAGAAAGGTGAAAGTGCGGGCATATTTTTTTACTTGATGTAATATGTGCAAGCAAGGAATGGCTTAAAAGCCTGGGGTCGAGGGAACTCAACCTGACTTTCCCAAGGCCTTCTAACGCTTCAATCTCTTTTAGCAATTCCAAGAGAGAGCTTTTGTGCTTTAGGTCAAACCCATAAAGACACAGATGGATGCCTGTAAGAACAATCTCCCGAAAACCCTCTTCTGTGTATTTCTTGACCAGATATAAAATTTTTCCCTTTTCAGTACTAATGCTCTTTCCCCTTACGCTGGGAATAATACAAAAGGCACATCTAAAATCACACCCGTCCTGTATTTTAACAAGAGCTCGAGAACGATAAAGTCGGTTAGAAATCTTTTCCCTTGAGTTTACATGAGAAAGAACCTTTTCCGCCAGGCTGTTTTTCTCTTTGTTGGAAAAGATATGCGAGACCAGAGGCAAATTACGCAGCTCTTCAGGTGCACGTTCAACATAGCACCCCGTGAGAATCAACTGAGCTTTTGGGTTCAACCGGGAAATTTTCCTTATAAAACTTCTTACATCTCTATCAGCGCGGCTTGTGATGGTACACGTGTTTAACAGGACAAAATCGCTCTTAAAAGGATTTTCTTTGTAGCGTAAGCCATTCTTCTGGAATTCATCTGCCCACAAAAAAGCTTCTGCTTGATTTACACGGCAGCCAAAGCTTTGAATAGAAAAAGAAGTCACATCTTTTCCTTAATTTTTCTGGAGCTCAGATCGACTTTACGGGCCATTTTTTCTCTATATTCCTTCATTTTGAATGCTAACGAATTGTCTTTAAGGCCCAAAATCTGGATTGCCAGAAGGACGGCATTTAAGGCTCCGGATTTCCCAAGCCCCATACAAGCCACAGGGACTCCTCTTGGCATCTGGACAGTCGAAAGAAGAGCATCAAGGCCGTTTAGTGTTGCCCCTTCTACAGGGACACCGATGACCGGTCGTGTTGTATGAGCAGCAACCACACCAGCCAAGTGAGCTGCTTTTCCTGCCACAGCTATAAATATTTCTACGCCTTTTTTCTCAAAAGATTTTAAAAGTTTGACTGTCCTCTCAGGCGAGCGGTGAGCGGAGGTAATTTCCAATTCAAAAGGAACTTCAAATTCTCTCAAGACTCCCAAGGCGTCCTTGACGACATCAAAGTCTGATTCGCTTCCTAAAAAAATTGCGACTTTCATCAAATTTCCTCTCTTTTGGCCCCGATGTCACGGCGGTAATGCATAGCCTCGAAATAAATCTTAGAAATGGAATCGTAAATCTTCTCCATGGTTTCTTTCAATGTTTTTTCAGACGCACATACTCCCAGTACTCTTCCTCCGCTGGTATAGCATTTCTCCTTTTCTAGCTTTGTTCCTGCATGGAATACTGTGACCCCGGAAATTTCCGAGGCTTCTTTTAAACCTTCAACCCTCTTATTTTTCTCGTATTTTGTGGGGTATCCTCCAGAAGCGACAATGACACAAGCAGAAGGTTTATTGCTCCACTCAACTTCATTTTTTACGACATTTCCCTCTACTGATGCAAGAAGGACATCTACAAGGTCACTCTTCATCCTGAGCATCTGAGGCTGAGTCTCCGGGTCCCCGAAACGGCAATTATATTCAAGGACTTTAGGGCCTTTTTCAGTCAGCATTAAACCTACATAAAGGGCACCCATATATTTTCTTCCCTCTTCAAGCATTCTAGTGATTGTGGGAAAAATAATGCTCTTGAGAATTTCATTAAACATTTCCTGGCCAAGAAAGGGGGACGGAGAGATTGCGCCCATACCACCAGTATTAGGCCCTTTATCTCCATCAAAAACAGACTTGTGATCCATAGTTGTTACAAAAGGAGAGAGCTTTGCACCGTCTGTTACAACGATAAATGAAGCCTCCTTCCCTCTCAAGAATTCCTCAATGACAATCTTTTTGCCTGCATCACCAAATTTCTTTTCCTCCATTATAGTAACCACTGCCGCTTCGGCCTTCTTTTTGTTCCTGCATATTATAGCCCCTTTTCCTGCTGCTAAGCCGTCTGCCTTAACAACCAGAGGAAAAGGTATGTCCCCTGAAGCTAAAATCTTTTTTGCCTGCCCGGGTGATTCTGCAATTTTGTACTTTCCTGTTGGAATTTTATGGCGATCCATAAACTGTTTGGAAAATACTTTGCTCCCCTCAAGCTCAGCAGCATTCTTCCTGGGCCCAAAAATTTTCAAGCCTTTCTTTTCAAATGCATCTACGATCCCGAGAGTTAATGGAAGCTCTGGCCCAACAACTGTCAGATCAATTTTTATACGAGAAGCAAAATCTACAAGACCATTAATATCATCAGCATTCAAAGGAACATTTTCTGCGATGCTCATGGTTCCGGGATTACCCGGAGCGCAGTAAAGTTTTTTTAGCCGGGGACTCTGAGCTATTTTCCAGGCAAGAGCATGTTCTCTTCCTCCAGACCCTACAATCATTATTTTCATTTTAATTTCCTCTTCCCTCAATCATTTTGGCAAAAAAGGGGTTAACCGTCAATAAAAACGGGATTATTGATTATTTCCTAAGTTTTTGACTAATTCCTCTATTAAACCTGGACAGCGGAGAAGACTCTTTATTATTTTCGAGGCGATAGGGATTGCTCTCTCTGAAGGGAGACAGAATTTCATCTGGAGGAAATTCTGGCGGAATTTTTTCGTTTCCTCTTTGACATTTCTGTTTTTTATAACAACATCCGCAATCAAGCCTGAGAGGACGTCAAAATCTTCCTTGTTCATCCCGAAACGTGTCATCTCTTGAACTCCCATCCTTATCCCACTCGGAGTAAGGAAAGTTTCATCATCCGGTAGTGCCTGGTAATTAATCAGGATGTTGTTCTCTTCAAGACGGCGGGCAACTTCCATTCCAGGGCCAAATTCTTTGATTCGGATCAGAACTTGATGGGTTTCTGTGAAACCATCTGCTTCATCTCCTTCAACTGGAATTCCTTTATCCTTCAGGGCGCGGGCAAAAGCCTTGGCATTGTCGCAGACTTTTTCCTGGTATTCTTCTTTAAATTCGTTCATTTCATAGGCAGCCATCAGAAGAGCAAGCAGTGTACCGAGGTGATGATTGCTTGTTGAACCCGGAAATGCTCTGCTTCTTATGTCCAGCCACAATTTGCGCAAAGGGCTGCCTTTTGGGAAATTGCCTATAATCAGGCCTCGTTGAGGGCCAAAAAAGGTCTTGTGTGTACTCCCGGTTACACAATTAGCTCCTTCTTCCAGAGGCTTCTGAAATGCTCCGTATAGCCCTAAAACATGTGCCATATCATACATGATAACAGGTTTGATTTCCCAGTCCTTAACCAGGTTATAAACAAAGCTTACCGGTTCCTGATAAATGAACATGCTTTTGCCAAATATAATAAGTTCAGGTTTGTAGAATTCCACAAGTTCGCCAAGTTTCTCAAGGTCTGGCTTGTAAGGATTTTCCTTTAAAACAGGGAAATTTATAACATTTTCCCTTCCTGTATCCGGATTTTCAGTTACATAATTGAAAAGAGCCCCCATAGGTTGAGAGCTAAGATGACCGCCCTTGGTCAAATCGTTATTCATGACCAGCTTCATCTTTCTCATGGGCTGTCCTTCGGGACGATTGCGATTAAGGAATCGAACCATAGCCTTGAATACTACCTCGTTTGCCATCTGCCCGCTTATAGGCCTTAATTCCACTTCGCTGCATCCAAAGAAACGCCTGATCTCAGCTTTCGCCTCCTCCTCAACATCTTTAATAAGATCTATTCCTTGATAAAAATAGACTTCATTTCCTTTCATTGTCCTGTGTTCTGCATACCGTCCAGAGGGATCGGAAATTTCACACATTTTTACTAATAGTGATGGAGTAGATTCTGAAGGAATAAGGTTAAAACATTCACTCTGCCTCCAGTAATTATTTTCCTCAATTCTTTGAGATAATGATTTGATTTTTTCATAAAATGAAGACATTGTATTAACTCCTCTCATGAAATTCTCTAGGATTTAAAATTTCTCTCTTCTAACTTGAGGATTTTTTCGATCCTCCTTTGATGCCTGCCCTTATCAAAGTCGGTGTCAAGCCAAATGCTGACTATGTGAACAGCCTCATCCAAGGGGAGAACTCTTCCCCCCAGAGTCAAACAGTTTGAATTGTTATGACTCCTACTCATCTCCGCCATATACTCATCATAACAGGGGGTTGCCCTAATACCTTTAAACTTGTTAGCGACTATAGCCATTCCAAGGCCTGTGCCGCAGATGAGAATAGCACGGTCAAAGTTGCCCCGAATCATTTCATTTATAGCTTTTTCAGCGTAATCCACATAATCCACTCTTTCACCAGGGCTGCAGCCAAAATCTTTGTGTGTTATCCTTCTTTCAGTTAGATATGCAATAACCCCGTTTTTTAGCTCAAGTCCTGCATGATCAGAGGCTAGTGCGATATTCATAATGCCCTCCTAACCTGAATTATTCATAAAAATTGCTGACAAATTATTACAACTAAAACCAGCTATAATCGTTCTCCAAGGAATCCTTAAAAGTAGTTTGGTCTCATTGAAATCCAACTGCCCTTACATTCCTTTATCTGCTACCAGGGTCTCGGCTTCCGGCATATATTCTATTGCCTTCAATATCAAGGGATCGCTCTTGCGGAAAACTTTCATCCCCTCGTCAATTCCCCAGAGGAATGTAAAAATTTCCCTCTTGAGTTCCCTCTTTATCTCCGTTTGAGCATTTTCAAACTCATCTGAATCATATGAAATCTTGTTTTCTTTTAAATAAAATTTAAAATCGTCCAATACTTCAGAATCTATATTAAAATTTCTGGTGACTGTTTTTTTTGTACTGGAATCATTAATTAACAATACTTGTTCACCAGGGAAGATCATGCGTTTTGCTAAAGGGGTTTTCTTGTTTACAAGCTTTCTTACATAAGAGAAATATGCTCCCTTAAACAGCAGTTTAGAGGTCAGTAGCTTGTATGTGAATTCAACCTTATAATCCGGAGATATCCCTCCCTGTCCTAAAACCTTTCTTCCTTTTGCGGTATACTTCACTTCTCTTTTTTCCTCAGGGACATTGTTTTTGAACAGTAAATAGTCTTCAATGTTTGAATAATCCCTCTGGATGGACCTCCCGCTTGGCGTAAAATATTTAGCTGTACTCAAGGCAATCGCAGAATTCGGAGATAATGGAAAAAGCGTTTGAACAAGTCCTTTTCCCCAGGAATTCTCACCCACAATTAACCCTCGATCGTTATCCTTAACGGCCCCGCTGACAATCTCAGGAGCACTGGCAGTCCCTTCGTTTATTAAAATCACAAGTGGTATATCCTCATATTGATTATCACGTCTGGCATAGAATGCACTGTTGTAATATCGTTTTCTTCCCTTGATTGAAACTATGAGAGATCCCTTGGGTAAAAATTCGTCAGAAAGCTCTATTGACTGGGCGAGAGTCCCGCCGCCGTTCAATCTTAGATCAAGAATTAGCTGCTTCATCCCTTGTTTTTTAAGGAATTCCATCTTCTCTTCAAATTCTCTGGTTGTGGTCTCTGCGAAATTTCGTATAGAAATGTATCCGATATCGCCCTTTATCATAAAGGCATAAGGAACACTGTGGAGAGGTATTTCTTCTCTAATTATTGTCAGATCCAGTGCTTTATCCAGCCCAACCCGCACTATCGTGATGTTGACTTCAGTTCCCTTAAGGCCCCTCAGTTTCTGCATTGCTTCAAAGCTTGAAATGGTTTTTGTGCTTTCTCCATTGATATGTGTAATAATATCACCTGCCTGAATGCCAAGCCTGTAGGCGGGGGTCCCCTCAATAGGAGTAATAACAACTATACGATCCTCCTGTTTCTGAATCATAATACCCAACCCACAATATTTCCCTTTATATTCCTCTTTCATGGTTGAAAAATTCTTAGGATCAAGAAAATAAGAATGCGGGTCCAAAGTCTGAAGCATCCCTTTAATTGAAGAATTAACTAGCTCCTCATTGTCAATTTCCTTGAAATAATTCTCTTGAATCAACGAGCTAATAGAATATATTTTCTTCAAGGATTGAGTCCACACATCCTCTTCCCAAGTAAAAAGCACAACGAGTGCAAAGAATAAAATAAGAAAAAGGGCTGCTCTTTTTTTCATCGTACTTCCCAGGGTGTAAATACTACCAGAGCCTATAAGAATTGTAAAGTATAGGTTGACTTATCCAGGGCAAACGGATATATTTTCATAGCAATAACACTTAATAATAACCGCTAAAAAAGAAAATGTTTGGAAGCATTGGATTTCCGGAAATAATTGTTATTCTTGCTATTGCACTTCTTGTCTTTGGACCAAAAAAACTTCCTGAAGTCGGGAAGTCCTTAGGAAGAGCCCTCAGAGAATTCCGGAAAACTTCTGACGAAATCAAGGAAAGAATTGAAGAAGAAATCCAGGCTGAAGAATTCAAAGATATTAAAGAGGAAATTAACGAAGTTGAAAAAGATGTAAAAAAAGAAATTCATAAGGACGAAAAAGATAATGAGGAAGGGGAAAAAATCTCCTGATGGAATGACCTTCCTTGAACATCTCGAAGATCTGAGGAAAAGAATATTTTATTCTTTCATTGCCGTGATCGCGGCTGTTATCCCAGCTTGGTTTTTCAGTAAAGACATCTATAAGATCCTCGCCCTGCCCGTTACAAAATTTCTTCCTGAGGGGAAAAAGTTAGCCTACACTACCCTGACCTCTCCTTTTATGCTCTATATAAAAGTTTCCTTTTTAGCGGCTATCCTGTTTATATCTCCTTTTATCTTCCTTCAGATCTGGTATTTTATAGCTCCAGGACTTTACAAAAAAGAGAAAAAGTATGTTATTCCTTTTGTGTTTTTTACCTCTTTCTTTTTTGTGCTCGGGGCTCTATTTGGATATTTCCTCGTTTTCCCATGGGCCTGCCGATTCTTTATAAATATGGGAGCTGGTTTTGAACCCGTTATTACAGTCGATAAATACTTCAGTCTTGCTCTGCGCGTTCTTTTGGGAATAGCAGCAGTTTTTGAGCTGCCAACTCTCGTGTTTTTTCTCTCAAAAATTGGGTTAGTAACAAGTCGGTGGATGATTAAAAACTTTAAATATGCAGTGCTGGGTGTTTTCGTCATTGCTGCAATAATCACTCCTACTCCGGATATGGTTACTCAGAGCATAGTTGCTGTCCCCATGCTTGCTCTTTATGGGTTGAGCATTCTTATTGCTTTCTTTGTTGGAAGAAAGAAAGAAAAGAAAAGAAAAAAAACAGAAGAAGATTTGGCCGGGTAGAATGAAGAATAAAAGAAAGAAGATCATGGGACTGACAGGAACCAATGGTGCGGGAAAGGGAGAAGCGGCTTCTTTTTTCCAAAAAAAAGGATACCTGTATTTTTCTCTGTCTGATATTATTCGAGAGAAACTCAGGGAAAAAGGCCAAAAAATTACTCGCAATAATTTGATCAAAACGGGAAACCAACTCAGAGAAAAATTCGGTCCGGATATCCTGGCAAGGCTTGTGATGAGAAATGTTAAAGGAAACTCTATAATAGACAGCATTAGAAATCCAAAAGAAATCCAATATTTAAAAAGGCAGAAAGGTTTTATTCTTCTTGCAATAGATGCCCCTGTCGAGTTGAGATATAAAAGGGTGAAAAACAGGGGAAGAGAGGAGTCAGCCTCAACACTTCAAGAATTCATCAAGAAAGAAGCAGAAGAAATGACATGCGACGAAAACGGGCAGCAGCTTCATAATTGTATAAAGATGGCAGATTATATTATAAGTAATAACGGTTCTCTTGAAGAGTTTCACGGGAAACTGGAGGAATTTTTATGATGCCAAAAAGACTATCCAAGCGTGAATACTATTTAAGCATTGCAAAAGAAGTAGCACACCGAAGCACCTGTTTCCGGCGTTCAATCGGAGCAATCATTGTTCGTGATGACCAGATCATATCTACAGGGTATGTTGGCGCTCCAAGGAAAACCAAGGACAGTCTTGAACACGGTTTCTGTCTCAGGGACCAGCTGAACATCCCACACGGACAGCGTTATGAATTATGCCGCAGTGTGCATGCTGAACAGAATGCAATCATCAACGCAGCACGGGCTGGTGTAAGCCTTTTGGACGGTGATATGTACATCTATGGAAGGGACTGCAAAGAAAATACTCCAATAAATGCCTTTCCCTGTTTTATATGTAAAAAAATGATTATTAATGCCGGCCTTAATCATGTAATCTGTTCAACGGTGGATGGCAAAATGAAGATCTTTCGCATCAAGGACTGGATTGAAGACTGGCAGGAAAATGATATTATTGATGACATGAATCAGTACGGATAAGACATTTTTTGAGCATAGGGCAATGAATTCAAAAAAAAATATTTTCATATTATTAAACTCATTCCTAATCATATTGCTGCTTCCATTCATTCCGGTTTATCCAGCCATCCAGCAGGAAGCTCTTCCTATTACTGATCAAGAACTGAGGCTGCTCAAGCTTTTGGATATTATTCCATGTGAGGAATCTGTTGATTATGTCCAAAACAAGACCCAATTTCAGCTCCATACCCTCCTAACAGAACAGCGCCATCCCAAAACATGGAACTTAAGCGAAAGGATTCAAAACGACTGCCAGGCCGGTCTTCGCATGCTATTCTCAGTCGACCAGGACATATCAAAGCGTCTTGAAGCCTTAACAGCTAATAAAGAATTTATAGAACAGGCCGCTCATGCCATTGAAGATGCCCTGCTGTCAGGTAACAGGATATATATTTATGGTTGTGGTGCAACAGGCCGTCTGGCCAAACAGATGGAAAGCACCTTCTGGAGACCTTTCTGGGAAAAAGTCAAAGGGATGGAAAAAATCTGGAGAAAAATCAAGCCTCATGTTGAAAATCCAATAGAAGAGCAGCTTATTGGAGAGATGACCGGGGCAGACCGAGCACTTATAAGTTCACTGGAAGGCTTCGAAGACCTTCTTCTGATCGGGCGTCTCCAACTTGAAGACAGAGAAATAAGACAGGGTGATGTTGTCATCTGTGTGACCGAAGGAGGGGAAACGTCTTCTGTTATAGGGACTGTCCTAGCTGCTTTAGACCAGTGGAAAGCCTCCAATAGATATGATCCTGAAAAAACCAGAAAGAAGCTCTACTTTGTATATAATAATCCAGATGAAAGGCTTCTGCCATTTGACCGCAGCCGGAGAGTTCTTGAAGAGCCTGGAATCATAAAAATCAATCTTTCTACAGGCCCTCAAGCCATAAGCGGTTCAACCCGAATGCAGGCAACTACTATAGAGACCTTTGTCATTGCGAATATTTTACAAGCTTCCCTTGATAGCGTGTTAAGAAACTTTCTTTCCAAGAAGGATATGGCCAAACTTGGCTTTAAAAAAGAAATAAATTTAGAAGAAAAACTGAAGGAATTTCCTCTGATTCTAAAACAGGTTAGAGATAATATCCCGGCCATTACAAAATTTACTGAACTGGAAGAAAAAACATACCGTACCGGTCATTTTTCAACCTATTTCGCTAAAAAAGGTCTGATCACAGTTTTCATTGACAGCACAGAGAGAAGCCCTACTTTTCGACTTTTTCCTCTGGATACAGTTAAGCAGAAGAAAAGAAAATGTTGGATTCAGGTCTGGACACCTGCAGCAAACCTCAATGAAGCCTGGCAGTCCTTTCTTGGAAGACCATTCAGAGGGCTGTCGTCTGAATTCTACAGGAAACCTTTTGAGGAAAAAATCGAGGATTTCTATCTAAAAAACGCAGCTCTGGAGAGCCTAAAAAATGCAGGAGACAATCAGGGAAACCTTTATGATTTTTCCTTCTCTGAGTTCAACATAAAAAATCGCGGCCCTGTAAAAGGAGACCTCGGGGTTTGTTTAGCGGTCAGCCCGGAAGAGGCCGTATTCAGCAGTAAAAACTCTGACTTCAGAAAATTTATCGAACTCTTTTTGGATAAAGGTGCAGGCACAGCGATCCTACTCATTACTGATAGATCTGATAAATATATTGCAAAAAATCTTAAAGGAATTCCAGAATTTAAAGAAGAGGAGGGTCACGTTCTTATCAATATAAACATAAATGATGAAAATGATCCTCTCGGTATCAATCAGCAGATCGCACTTAAAATTATCCTTAATGCCCATTCTACAGCAGTTATGGCCAGGCTTGGGAAAGTCATTGGAAACACCATGACTAATGTCAGCCCCAGCAATCTCAAACTCATAGGCCGTGCCACATATTTGATTCAAAGCCACGTCAACGATGTCCTGAGCAATCCTTATTGGGTTAAACTTTACGGAATTCGAAAACCTATTTCCTATGGCGAAGCAAATGCTGTCTTGTTTGATTCCATAGGATTTTTAAAGGATATTAAGACAAAGGCAGGCCAGACTGCTGAGGTTGCCCTCTCAATTATCCGCATTCTTGAATCACTACGTTTAAAAAATGGTATCTCACAGGAGGAATCTTTCAAAATTGTAAAAGACAAAGGATTAAGCCGTTACATTTATAATGTTACATCTCAGGAAAATTAAGAGAATAAGAAGAAGTCCGGAATTTTATATCCTTTCTCTCTTTATTATTGCCTCATCTCTGTTCCCCTGTACTCATTCAAAGACAGCTTCTTTCAGAGATAAAAGAGTAAGACTCGGAAACGAAATTTTTCTCGAAGCCTTCCCGAATGAACTTCAACACAAATACTTAGGCCTTGTCATCAATCAGACATCTATCCTCCCGGGAGGCAAGCCTCTAGTAAATGCTCTCGTAGATAAGGGAATAAATATCCAAGCTATTTTCTCTCCGGAGCATGGTTTTAAAGGAGGCATAGAAGGAGGGGAACAGATAAAAGACAGTTTCTTTAAAAATATCAAAATATTCAGCCTTTACGGAAAGACAAAAAAGCCAACTCCCGATCAGATGCGAGATGTTGATGCCCTTGTATATGATATTCAAGACGTTGGGACACGTTTCTACACTTATATCACAACACTTAAATACATTCTGGAAGCAGCCGCAGATGCTCAAATCCCCGTATATGTACTTGATCGCCCCAATCCATGTGGAGGGATTATCATTGAAGGCCCGCTTCTTCAGCCTGGATATGAATCCTTTATAGGGGCAGTCCAAATCCCCATCAGATACGGATTGACCCTTGGAGAACTGGCAGCAATGATGAAGGGCGAGGGATGGGTGAGTGAAGAAGTGGATCTTCATGTGGTGAAAATGGCTAACTGGAAGAGGGAATATTTCTGGGAAGACACAGATCTTGCCTGGATTCCCACATCACCCAATATCCCTTCAGCCGAGACTGCCATGAGCTATCCGGGCACAGGGCTTCTCGGAGGGATAATCCTTAATCAAGGTTTAGGGACACCTCATCCCTTTTTACAGTTCGGTGCGCCGTGGCTAAAGCCCGAGCTTATTGTCCAAAGTCTGAATGCTGGTGAAGATTTTGGAGTTAAACTCGAAATTCTAAAGTATACGCCTTGTTCTATTCCTGGGAAAACTCTTCATCCTGCCTATGAAAATAAAACCTGCCCGGGAATCTTTGTCCATATCATTCATCCAGAAAAGTTCTTCTCTATAAGATTTACGCTTGCAGTTATTAAAGCTTTAAAGGATTACTTCCCTGATAAAATCTATTCCGGTAAAAGTGATTTAGACTTACTGTTCGGTAACAATCTGCTTTCTCAATATCTAAGAGGGCAGATATCCTATGACAGATTACTTTTTGAGATAGAAAAAGAAGAAATCATTTTCCGGGAAATGAGCAGGAAATATCTCCTGTACGAATAAACTATTCTCTATTGAATTCCTTGTTTACGAGGCTTTTCACAAGAGCATCATCTACTATGTAGGGAATAGTAATATGATTATCTTTGCTCTTTTTATTAGACTCAATGCTTACCTCGATAGAATTTGGACATCGTGCCCAAGCACGGCGTGCTACTCCCCCCATTACATCCCATGACAGGGCGGACCTTATGACTTCATCTACATGCCGGCTGCCATCCAGGACAAGCCCAAAACCGCCATTTATGGCTTTGCCTATACCAACCCCGCCGCCATTGTGGAGAGTAACGAGACTCATCCCTCGAGCAGCATTGCCGGCAAAGCACTGTGTTGCCATATCAGCCATAATGTTGCTTCCATCCTTGATATTTGAAGTTTCACGAAAGGGAGAGTCTGTTCCTCCCGCGTCATGGTGATCACGTCCAATCATTATTGGTCCGATTTCTCCATTGCGAACCATTTCATTAAATTTTAATGCAATTTTTACCCTTCCTTCTGCGTCCTGATAGAGGATGCGTGCCTGAGTTCCGACAACAAGTGAGTGTTTTTCAGCATCTCTAATCCAGACATAATTATCCCTGTCCTGTGCCCGGCGGTTTTGATCAATACATGACATTGCTGCATGGTCAGTCTTTTCTAGATCATCATGTTTCCCACTCAGGCACACCCAGCGGAAAGGGCCATAACCGTAGTCGAAGAGCAGCGGGCCCATTATGTCTTCAACATAAGAGGGGAAAATAAATCCTTCGTGTGTATCGACCCCATTTTTACATATCTCAGTAACTCCTGTATCAAATACGGCTTTCATAAATGAATTCCCATAGTCAAAGAAATAAGTGCCTCTGTCGACAAGAATCTTGACCATCTCGAAATGTTTTCTCAGGCCCTGATTTACAAGCTTAACGAATCTATCATGGTCTTTGCTGAGCATTTCAGTACGCTCCTTGAAGCTTATCCCCTGGGGACAGTACCCTCCATCATAAGGAGCATGGCAGGAAGTTTGATCAGAGAGAAGTTCAATAAAAATGTTGTTTTTAACCGCATATTCGAGCAGATCGACGATATTTCCATAATAAGCAATCGACACAGGCTCTTTCCTGTCCAAATATTCATGGGCCATTTTGAAGGCTTCATCAAGATCTATGGAAATCTTAGAAACCCATCCTTGTTCATGCCGCGTCTTGATACGCGAGTAATCAACTTCAGCTATTATGCCGACTCCCCCTGCGATCTCTACAGATTTAGCCTGAGCACCACTCATTCCTCCAAGCCCTGAAGAAACGAAAAGATGTCCACGCATATCTTCATCTTTTCCAATGCCCAGCTTCATACGCCCCGCATTGAGAATTGTGTTAAAGGTCCCATGGACTATTCCCTGGGGGCCTATGTACATCCAGCCTCCTGCGGTCATCTGTCCGTAATTCGCCACGCCTAGCTGCATGGCCCGGTGCCACTCTTCCTGGTTATCAAATATTCCAACCATAAGACCATTTGTGTTAATAACACGGGGAGCCTTCGGGTGGGATTTAAAAAGTCCAAGAGGATGTCCGGATTCGACAACAAGCGTCTGGTTTTCGGTGAGGACTTCAAGGTACTTCTTTATAAGGCGGTACTGCATCCAGTTCTGGCAGACTTGGCCTGTTTCTCCATATGTCACAAGCTCGTATGGATAAAGAGCTACGTCAAAATCAAGGTTGTTATCGATCATTACCTGGAAAGCCTTCCCCTCTAAACAACTACCTCTGTATTTGTCTACAGGCCTGCCGTAGATCTTTCCGGGCGGACGGAACCTGTAACCGTAAATTCTCCCGCGGGTCTTTAATTCTTCAAGAAATTCAGGGGCGAGAGTCTTATGAAATTCTCCTGGAATGTAACGCAGAGCATTTTTCAATGCAACTTCTGTGTCTTTCGCATTGAGTGTAAAACCTCGGTTCGATGCACGTCTGATGCCTGCAACAAATTCCGGTTGCTCTGGCAGAACGTTTTCGAGCTTTACAGTCATGGCTTCTGCTATATTTATATTACTTATCATAAGAGCACCTCTCAGTTTAATAATCGTCATTCAGTGCAAAGACCGGCTTTCTGGTCATCCATCTGCCCCTTGTGAAATCCGGAAATTGCTGGGGTTCTCCCCCTTCTACAATAGACTTTTCAGAAAGCGGTGAAATAACACTCCACGAAGCAGCATCATAAGCATCTAAAGGAGTTTTAACTCTCCGTTTGACCGACTCTATGAATGCGTTTTCAACAAAGAAATCCATGCCTCCATGTCCGGAACCTTCAGCAGATTCACTGAACTTTTTCCACAGTGGATGGTCATACTCTTTTAAATAAGGTTCAGAAGATTCCCACTTGTGATGTTCGCTTCGCCCTTCGATGAAGATGATGTCACCATCTTTCATCCAAATCCCCTTTGTTCCCTGCACTCTGAAACCAAGAGAATAAGGGCGTGGAGAGTTGGTGTCGTGTGTTACAACGATTGACTCTTTGTTTGCTGTAGAAATGACGGTGGTAACTACATCGCCAAGTTTCCACTTGATTGAGGCATTCGGATGCTCTTCACCAGCATTGTCCACAATATACTTATGCAAGCCGCGTGCCTTTGTAGATGTGGAAGTTAGAGAAACGAACTTGTTTCCCCTGTTTATATTTAGAAAATTCGCAATAGGTCCGATCCCATGCGTTGGATAGACATCGCCGTTTCTATTTATAGAATGCGCTGTCCTCCATTTTGCTTCATGCTCTCCTTTTTCCCCGAATTCGACACCTGGATAAAATTTAACGCCACGGAGGTCATGCTGGTACCCACACCGGCAGTGGATCAGCTCTCCAAAAATTCCCTTCCTCACCATGTTTAATACTGCCATAACGTCCCGACGGTAACAAACATTCTCCAATATCATACATGGAACATGTGTTGCTTCGTATGTATTAACAAGGTCCCAGCATTCCTGGACTGTATTTGCAGCAGAGACTTCCACTCCGGAATATTTCCCTTTTTTCATAGCTGAAACAGCCATCCTTGTGTGCCATAACCATGGTGTAGAAATAATCACACCTTCAATATCATCACGATCCAACATTTTCTCAAAAGCAAAATCTCCACTCGAATAGGCATCGGCCTTCTTTTTTCCTGCTTTTTCAATCAAGGCTTGGGCCACTTTTATTCTTTCCGGGTCGATATCACAAATTGCAGGGACAATAACATCATTTCTTCCGAGGATGTTCCTCAAATGGCTGCATCCTCTAAGCCCGACACCTATTAAACCTATTTTTACTTTACGTTTTTTCTGCTCTTTACCCAACATAAATTCAGGTGCCAAAGCAACAGTCAGGCCGGCCAGGGCACTTTTTTTTATGAATTCTCTTCTGTTAATGTTATTTCCCATTTTTATCTCCTATGTAATTTTTATCACAACTCAGGCAGATTCTGCAAATAGGGAACGATATATTACCTGAATTATTCATAAAAATTGCTGATAAATTATTTAGATAAGATGAATTTGAGGGCATGTCTGCGCTTCACTAAGATTTTTAAC